>JAUVAA010000157.1 GCA_030591965.1 bacterium | reverse complement strand
AGTTGCAGGCAACTTATTATGACTCAAGGGACGGAAATCTAAATCAAAACCAAGTATTGTTTCCCTGAGCTCATCGAAGCTTGAAAATGACTGATGATCAGTTTGCTGGTGATTGTTAACTTTGATTGCGTCGTCTTCCATAGATATATAGCAATGCTGTGGTATTTTTATGTCATTTAACAGAAACTAAAATTACTGTTTAAAACCCTTCTCATGCTTCTCACTCTTCTCACTTTTCAGGTGCATAACTCATCACTTTTTTCATTTTTTGTTGATAACGATTAGCATTAAACGCATCACCTAATTGATGATAATAACTTGCCAACGCACTCAATGTTTCAAGGTGGCCACTATGTTTTATTAATGAAGATTCAAGTATTGTAATCGCATTTCGTGGCTGTTTTTCCCCTACAGCAACCGCATACACATATTGGAAGCGTGCATTATTTTTAGCCAGTTTGGCGGCTTTTTGTAAACTGTTTATCCCTTGAACTTTATCATTATTACGTACGTACCAAAGCCCTAACGCATGATACAAGTTGGCATCATTAGTCAATTTTAAACCGAGCTGTAAAGTGTCAAGAGCCTCATGCTCTCGTTGCTGTCTTTGCAAAAAATCAGCATAATTAATATAAGCGGGAATATATTGTGATTGTAAAACAAGTGCTTGTTTAAAGGCTGCTTCAGCTTGTGTCATTAAATTTTGTTGGCTATAAAGCTGCGCTAATGCCACCTGTGCTTCTGGCCTATCAGCTGAGAACAATAAGCTTTGCTGATATTCTTCTATGACCTTATCAAGTAAAGCCGCTTGCTCTTTAGCCATAGACCCACGAGGTACAGCGATTAATAGTTGCACAGCTTCTAAACGTACAATTTTTACGGGATCATTAAGTAAAGGAAATACCTGTGCGACGGTATGCTGTAAGGGAAAGTTTTGTAATACAAACAGCCCTTGCCTACGCATATCAGCATCTTTTGAACGTAACATCTGCAAAGCAGTGGTTAAGGTTTGTCGGGAAGGATAATTACCTAAAAAACCTAATGCGGTTGCTTTTGCAATGTTGGGCGCATCATCAAGTAATACTCCATACGCTAAATTAAGCGCTTGTTCAGTCTGCTGATCAAGTGCTTGCAAAGCCACTCCATAATTTTGAAAACCCCGCGCTGTTTTACCTAACCATTTGTTAATCGCTGTTGCTGCCCACCCGCTATTTTTATCCTTATGACAATTAGTACAAGCATCAGGCATATCTAACTGTTCAGCTAAATCGGGGCGTGGTATACGAAAGCTATGGTCATTACGTTCATCAACGCCCATATAAGTTTTGGCTGGCATATGACAGGCAATACAGCTAGACCCCATTGATTCTTGCTGATGAAAATGATGTTTTTTACTTGAGTAGCTTGCATCAACATGACACTGCGCACACACTTTATCGCCACTGGCTTTCAATTCTAAAGTATGAGGATTATGGCAATCACTACAAGTTACACCTGCTTGATACATGCGGCTTTGCATAAATGAACCATAAATATAAACCTCATCTTTTATTTTTCCATCAGGATAATACAAGGCATCCGTCAATAACGCAGGTAAATAATGATCGCGGAAATTATCGCCCGGTACAAAATTATCATCTAACTGTGATCGTCGTGAATGACATTTTGCGCAAAGTTCTACTGTATTTTTGCCTGTTACAGGGTTGCTCAATAATTCAGGTTTGTGAGTTTTAGCATTGATACTCCAATGGCTTTTAGTGGTCGCGGATAAATCAATACTTAAGCCTTTATTTTTTAATGTGGCTAATTTTTCTGGCGACTTAGACCACTTCAAATGCTCTGACGCTGGACCATGACAAGCCTCACAAGCCACATTAATACTATCCCATTGGGTATTGTAGCTTTGCGTTACGGCATCATAATTCTTTTTCAAATTGGTACTGTGGCAATCTGCACACATATAATTCCAGTTTAAGTTAGGTCCTGTCCAATGCAGTACATCATCCGCTTTTATCGCCTCATTAGGGTGTAAACTAAACCAACGCTGTCCGCCTTGTTCTTTAGGCCGACTATCCCAAGCAATATCTAATACTTGAATTTTGCCTTGCGGAAATTTCACCATATATTGCTGTAAAGGATAAACTCCAAAAGTGTAACTAATTTCAAAATCTTGTAAGCTATTATCTGAACTATCCGTCTTCACCATAAAGCGACCTGCTTGCATAAAAAAAGTACTGGTGACTCCTAGTTTAGTAAATTTAGCATTATTAAAATCACCTAAGACTGTTTTTACATTCGCTTCCTGCATAGCTAGATCATGATGTGAGCCTTGCCATTGCTGATACTCTTTTAAATGACAAGTCTTACACGGTTGATTTCCAACATAATCAATCGCCCCAGCTAAAGAACTATAAATAAGGAGAGTTAAGCAATAAATACATCGTGTCAATAATGTCATACAGGTTAGAGTTTTTTTAAATTTATACGCCAAGAAGCATATTTATATTATGCTGTAATTTTACAGCCGAAGGTTTGGACGCTTTTTGTACAAGAAGATATTTGCATGAGATACTGTACTTTATGTTTTTGCTGTCATTTTATCTTCACTCAAACAGCCCCTTTACTCAGGTAATAATAGCTTACCCCCATCACACTTGAAGTGTGCAGTTTTTTCAGTCATTATTCCCGCATCTTCAAATAGTTTGGATATATATTTCAACAACCCTTACTAAGGGGCGGATACAATTCCCTTTTAGTCAAAATTAAAATATCGAATTTCCGCAAATAGTATGCAAATAATTTTAGACACTCAATTCAAGCATCTCGAACACTTTCTAGAGGAAGTTCGGCATTTTGACCTTGATTTCAGGCTATTAGGTGCCGGTGGATTCAAATGCTCATTAAAACAACTCGTTTCTCAAAAAGTTCTTCTCGGCTATGGTAGATTCCATAGAAGCCTTGATCAAGTTGGTGCCACCCCTCTGGGTTATCGAACATTTGTCATTCTCGGGCCTCGTTGTCATGGGTTCCGATGGCGAGGTCATCAAATAACTCAAAATGACCTGCTTATATTTCCAAGTAGCAATGAATTACACAGTGCTTCACATGACGACTTTGAAATTTTCACAATCTCTATACACTTAGATTATATTGAACAACTTATGGATGCCTTTGGTTTAAATGAAATCCCAGACAAACAAGAAGTTGTACGCATGGATGAGCCTATAGCTTATAAGTTACGAAGTTTGGCCGCGAGCATCATACAATTTTCAGCTAGTGAAGTGGATGTAGCCCAAGCTTTAGCGCACAATCTTGCTGAAAAACTGCTTATTACAGCAGCTAAACCTTATTCAACTAAAATAACCAATTTACGAAAGCGTGACATAGCTCTTAATAGGATCGTTGAGTTTGTCCGTAACACGAAAAATCCAACATCTAATTTAGAGCAGTTGTGTCGTATTGCTAATGTAAGTGAAAGAACATTGCAATATGCATTTAAGGATCAATACGGTATTACGCCGACCACTTTTGTAAAGCGATGGAATCTGAATACAATTCGACGCCAACTTCTTTTAGCACACCCTGATGAAACAAAAGTTAACAACATATGCATGGAATTTAATATCTCACATCAAAGCCAGTTTGCGACAGATTATAAAAAGATTTTTGCTGAGCTACCTTCAGATACACTCAACAGCAAGCTATACCGTAAGTAGTCTTGTATGAAAGGCAAAACATTCTTTAATACCTAGGCCTTATCACTATCTACATTGTTATTAATCTCACTTATTTCTCCTAATTTAGAACTCACCTATACAACTGTGCCTCTTCAGGAATTAGACGAAATCATAGGACAGTTTTCAGGTAGCACCAGTTTAATAGCTGAGGGCAAAACCTCAAAACGAATTTTCTTTGAGCTAATCGGCTCACCGTCCAAGTTAATCGGCATCTCAACATCAGACTCCCATTCCACCCAAGGCACCCTGTAACGCTTGACGTATTCGCCACCTACCTCAGATTCAATCAATTCTTGAACAACCTGTGAAATTTTGTCAGCAGGAAAACTACTTAAAGAAACAAGGTCAACCAACCCATCATCAAGCTTCGCCATCGGTGCGAGTTGTTGACCTCCGCCTGCCAACTTGCCATTACAAATTGCACCAGCAATAACATGATGTTTAACTACCTGATCAGGTAGGCGCACCTCACCATAATAAGGTGCAAAATCCAACGCCTGAATTAAACCAGCAATACTGTAGGCTCCGCCACCTAGGAAATTTTTTAACGCCACTGGGGTATTAGCTGTTACCTGAGCACCAAAACCACCGCTGGCAACATTAATGAAATGAAATTCATTTGCCTTAACGGCATCAACTAACCTCACCTTACCTGACTGCGCTAAGTTGAGTGCCGCTAACGCATCTACTGGTATCGTACATGCTGTGGCAAAATCGTTAGCCGTACCCAATGGTAAAACTGCAACTTCAGGCCGGTCATCAAAGGGAAATTGTAAAAGTGCATCAACAACCTCATTGACTGTGCCATCACCACCACCTGCAACAATACGCTGACATCCTTCGTCAATAGCTTCCTGAACTAAGCGTTCAACATCACCACCCTCCCAAGTAGACCGCACTTCAACAACACCTGATTCTCTTGCTTTAAAAATTTCGGATCTAACTGATTCAAGCCCAGCCTTTTTGCCATTCAAAAGAATGCGTATATTCATAGCTAATTTTCCTAACAATAAAGTTTGAATTATTTATGTAATGATAACGTAATTAATTACTAGGGCCTCGCAACTTTCTACATGAATCATAAATAAAAAAACCATTATAAATCATGAGATTAAGAGTTTTATATTATAAAAAATTTCTAAAAAACAAGTTAAGTCCACAGCGCTCATTCTAATGTCATCAGAATTTTCGGCGGATAGTTTTTAAATGTCGCCTTGTGATTTCGAATGGCACCTTGCATTTGTTTGGTGATCAGTGCAGTACGTATCCCATATGGCCTTCGCTCTTTTGGGTCCAAGTATAGGTTGTATGTATAAAGGCCAGCAGTTTTATGCACTGTAGACCCATTAATATACCCGGGTATACCCTCATTTGCTGCTGGCACAAGTATAAATAGGTGCTGCTTGTAGGGTCCCACTCGTATCGCTGAAAATTTCTCGTACATATAGTAGTAAACCGCCGCACGATTGGACTCCCCCTCTTCCGCCAGAAGAAAGGACGTTTGATCCACCCCATCAATATAACGATCGGCAGGTATCTTGGCTTGGCCAATATTCGCAAATGTTACGAAAAGATCGGCCAGATCAAACAGGCCATCCGATACTCGCCCAGCTTCAATCATACCCGGCCACCACGCAATGCCGGGCACGCGCACCCCGCCTTCCCATGTTGACATTTTGGCACCACGAAAAGGAGAGTGCCCTGAATCAGGCCATGTATCTGTCTCTGGTCCATTATCAGAGGTAAAAAACACCAGCGTATTCTCAGCTTGACCTGTTTCTTCCAGAGCTTTTATAATTTGTCCGACAATGTAATCCACTTCCACCACAGCATCCTGATAGACACCCTTGGCCTGTGAGCTACCTTTGAAACCATCCGCTGGGTAATTGTCAAAATGTACCTTGCCGAAAGAGTGGTAGAGGAACCAGGGCTTATCTTGATTTTTCATCCGTTTGATGACGTCGATACTGTTGTTCATAAGATCGATATCAACATTCGCAACCGCTGGAATATCCAATTCATATAGCGCTTCATGCGGCTGATTACGGCGTGCTTTAACTAATGTCTTTATAAAATTCGGGCTATTTTCGATCGTTTTTACAATAGCTTCATTATTTGACAGCGATGCATTAATTCGCGGATCTCGCCATTCGGTGTAGTTTTTTGTACTCCCTAAAAATCCGTAATACTCATCAAACCCATTGTATTGTGGTTGATTGCTGGGACTTTCTCCCAGATGCCACTTGCCACTGAGAACTGTGTAATAACCAGCATCACTCAAGAGCGTGGCAATCGTTACCTCACCTTCCATTCCGCCTGTCTCACCTATTTGCGGCGGCCTCAATAGACCATGACGAAGCGGAAGTCTTCCCGTTAACAACGTTGCCCGTGTGGGTGTACACAAAGGCTGCGAATAGGTCGAGGTTAATTTCAGCCCTTCTCTGGCCAATCGATCAATATTAGGTGTCGCAGCCCCGACAGCTTCGCCCCCGCCATAGGCCCCCGGATCACCCCAGCCCATATCATCAACCAAAAAGAGCAGAATATTTGGCTTCTTTTTTAATTTTTTCTCTAATGCCTTTAACTTGTCTTGCGCTTCCTTTTGCTGCGATTGATGGACAATAGCAGGCTCAAGATTTTCAGCCTTAGCAACAATTTCCGCTCCCACAACTGTAGGCACAGTACTCAACAAAACAGCCAGCAAAAGACCTTTGTCAAAATTATTGTTTAGAAAGGATTTACATTTCATTTATTTTCTCTTCTGCTACTGCGGACTAAAAATCACCCCTGATTTTAAGCGTAAGCGCGTAACGGTTTAGGCTTGCGTAACTATTTCTGCAACGCAGGCAAAAAAACAGTGAGTTGTGTCATCCTCGTTCCTTAGCTTCAACTAAAGAGGCTGTTTCATGTGACTTAGCTGCTAGAGCAATATGAATCATGGAAAATCCCTGCATGATAAGCTCAACTGCAATAAATAAGCCTATTACCCAAAGCCCAGAAATAGGCCACTCTGCAAGAATCATCAGGCCAAGAAAAATAGACATTAATCCACTAAAAATTGTCCATCCCCAACTCTTTACAACACCCCGCATTTGGAACCCCATAATGATGCGAAATAACCCTGTGGTTAGAAGGCTTGCGCCGATGAAAAGTGTAATCCAGACAGCACTTGCCCCTGGAAATATAATCATTACTAGCCCTGTAGCTGCATACATTAAGGCAATCAAAATATACCAGAGTTTGCTTTTCCACTCTTTAGCTTTAAAAACATCAATTAGCTGTAGCACGCCCCCGACGAGCATTAAACAACCAAAGATCACCAAGCTAGTAATCGTCAATGCAAAATCCATTGAGAGACCGATTACCCCCAATACAACCATCAACACACCGATAAAAAGTAGCCAGCCCCAGTTTTCTCTAACGATATTTATACTCGTTTCGTTTGTGTTATTACTTATTGTTTGCATGGATATCCTCTGTTAACAAATGTAGCGCGGCTTATTATTAGATCGCCAGCCACAATTAATTACATTCACTATCTTACTATCTTCTATAATCAGTGGTTATGCACTTACAGCGTTTTCAATATTGGTTAGTTACTTTGAAGGAATACAAAACATGTTT
>JAUVAA010000162.1 GCA_030591965.1 bacterium | reverse complement strand
CGATATCTTTAGCACCAAAAAAAGTAAAACTAATACCTTCTACTTTTTCTAAAACCTTAAGTACATGCTTTAAACCCGACATCTTATCAGTGGGTAAATCAATTTGCGTAATATCACCCGTAATGACAGCGGTCGAACCAAAACCTACACGGGTCAAAAACATTTTAATCTGCTCAGTCGTCGTATTTTGCGCCTCATCTAAAATAATAAATGAGTCATTCAATGTCCGCCCACGCATAAAGGCTAACGGCGCAACTTCTATAATTTTACGTTCAATTAATTTTTCCGCACGCTCAAAACCTAACATTTCATACAAAGCATCATACAAAGGGCGTAAATACGGATCAACTTTTTGCGCCATATCACCAGGCAAAAAACCTAGTTTCTCGCCTGCTTCTACTGCCGGCCTAACCAAAATAATACGTCGAACCTGCTCTGATTGTAAGGCCTCAACGGCACAAGCGACAGCTAAATAGGTTTTTCCTGTTCCCGCTGGCCCGACACCAAAATTAATATCATGACTTAAGATTCTTCTCAAATAATCTTTTTGATTTGCACCACGCCCTTTGAGAACGCCGCGTTTGGTTTTAATAAACACTTCGGAAAGTTCATCATCAACAGCATCTTGAGCAAGATCTTCTATATGCGCATCCTGCATCGACAAATGTATATGTTCAGGAGTAATTTCTTCATGCTCGGCTTCAATAAAGAGCTTATGCAATACTGCTTCTGTCCCTTTAATCGCCTCTACAGTCCCAGTGACATTAAACTGGTTGCCACGATTGGCAATCTCTACTTGCAAGCGCTGTTCAATTTGTTGTAAATTCCCATTAAACTCACCACATAAATTAGCTAAGCGTTGATTGTCAGCGGGTTCTAAAATTAATTCTACCGTTTCTGTACTCACGCATTAAGCCTTATGAATGATTTTATCAAGAGAAGACTCAACCGCCCGACCTCTTAAAGAGTTGGGCAATGCCTCAGTAATTAAAACATCCACAAACTGACCGACCAGACGCGGGTGACCAATAAAATTCACCACACGATTATTTTCTGTACGCCCAGTCACTTGTAATTGGTTTTTCTTAGAAAGTCCTTCCACTAAAACCGTTTGCACGGTATTAATCATGCCATTAGAAATGGCCATGGTCATTTCATCTAAGCGTTTTTGTAATATGCTCAGTCTTTCTTTTTTAGTATCACCAGAGGTACCATCAGGGAATTCTGCCGCTGGCGTACCAGGGCGCGCACTATAAATAAAACTATAAGAGAAATCAAAACCCACTTGCTCAATTAAATCCAATGTATCTGCAAAATCTTGATCTGTTTCACCAGGGAAACCAATAATAAAATCAGAAGATAAACTAATTCCTGGACGTACAGCCTTAACCTTTTCCATGGTTGCAAGGTAATCCGCTCGCGTATGCCCCCGTTTCATCATTGCTAATACATTGTCACTACCGCTTTGTACTGGTAGGTGTAAATGACTGACTAACTCAGGAATAGCTTCGAAAGCATCGACTAATTCATCGGTGAATTCAATGGGATGCGAAGTCGTAAAGCGGATACGGTCGATACCATCAATTGCCGCAACAAAATGCAATAACAAGGCAAAATCAGCTATTTCACCCTCATCCATTTCGCCACGATAAGCATTAACATTTTGTCCGAGTAGGTTGACTTCACGTACACCTTGTTCAGCTAAGCTAGTAATTTCTTCTAATACACTTTGTACTGGGCGACTAATTTCCTCACCACGCGTATACGGTACAACACAGAAGGTACAGTATTTACTACAACCTTCCATAACCGAAACAAAAGCCTTTGGCCCTTCAGCACGAGGCTCAGGTAAAGCATCGAACTTTTCAATTTCTGGAAAAGAAATATCAACCACGCGTTTTTCGCCACTGCGTGCTTTATTTAATAATTCAGGTAAGCGATGTAATGTTTGAGGACCAAAAACAATATCAACAAAAGGCGCCCGCTTTTGAATAGCGGCACCTTCTTGACTAGCAACGCAACCACCGACACCAATAATCACATCAGGACGCTTGTCTTTTATCTTGCGCCAGCGCCCCAGTAAAGAAAAGACTTTCTCTTGCGCTTTTTCTCTAATAGAACAAGTATTTAACAACAAAACATCTGCTTCTTCAGGTGCTTCTACTAATTCCATGCCATGAGAGGCTTTTAGTACGTCGGCCATTTTATCCGAATCGTACTCGTTCATTTGACAACCAGTTGTCAAAACAAATAATTTCTGCGTCATAGACTGCTTAGGTTTCTACCGTTTATTACTAACAACTATCACCAATGCATGATAGTAAATTGATTATTATACCTTGTGAAGTTCCGTTCTGAAAATCTCCAGCAATTACATAGTTATCACCACAAGGTATAAAACTATTTTTTCACTTTATTCAAAAAATGATCCATCTTATCTGCTTTCGTTTGTAAATAGACCTTATTATCACAATTAGATTCTATTTCTATCGGAATACGCCCTTCGACATTAACTCCCAAAGACTGAAGCTGGTCAATCTTATTGGGATTATTGGTAATTAACTGAATAGATTTAACTTGGAGGTTTTCTAGCATTAAAGCAGCAATGCTATATTCACGCTCGTCCGCTAAATGCCCCAAATGAATATTCGCATCGACAGTATCCATGCCTTGATCTTGTAAATTATAGGCTTGTAATTTTTTCAACAAGCCTATACCCCGCCCTTCTTGGCGTAAATAAATTAATACGCCAAAACCGTGTTCACTAATTAACTGTAAAGCTTTATCTAATTGCTCACCGCAATCACAACGCCGTGAACCAAATACATCACCGGTGAAACATTCCGAATGTATGCGTACAGGGACTTGCGTTTTATTTGTGACGTTTCCGAAAACAAAAGCGACATGCTCTTTATCATCTAGGGTATTACTAAAATAATGCAATACAAACTCGCCATGCTTAGTTGGAATACGCGTTTGTACTAAATTGCTAACTTCTATTGCCAATGTATTAAAACCTAAAGTAATCGACCTGAAAAAATGAAATTACAGCTTAACTAACACTTCTGCCCGACCCTTTTCAGCCATATCGCCACCAAAACGTTGCACTCGATCAAAAGCCTGTGTTGCATCAGCAAACTTAGAGTCTAATTTAGCAAAGGATTTAAATAAAATTGGTAAAAAGGCCAAGGTATGTGAACCACAGTCATTAAACGTTGCCGATAAGATCGGTTGTTGCCATAACAACAAAGTACCACGCTGCATCGCATAACCTAAAAAACGACCGGTTGAACCCATCACCGCAATCGTGCCTGCAACCATACGTGAACCACAATAATCCCCCGCATTGCCTTCTATAAGCATCGTACCGCGGCGCATATGATCACCGGCACGCTGACCAACATTACCTTTAACAATAATCGTACCGCCTTTCATGCCTTGCTTATTACCTGGCAAAGCCGCGCCTAAAAAATCACCGGCATTACCATTAATAGTTAATAAACCATTTTTCATTTCACAAGCAGCATACAAACCTGCATTACCATTGACGGTAACCGACCCAGATTTCATACCTATCGCTAAATAAGCTCCCGCTTCACCTTCAACGGTAACACTGCCCTCTTGTAAATCTTTGGCAATAAAATCTAATTTAGCAAAGCTATTTTTAATAAGAATTTTCTGTGTATCTGAACCTGTTATTTCAAATAACTCATCAACACGCAATTTGCGCTTACCATTTTGTAATTCAATGGCAGAAATATCAGCCACGCTTAAATCTTTTAATAGCTGGCACGATAAAGGCGACATATCCACACGTTGTGCAGTTTCTTGTTTGACAGTAAAAGTTAAAGCACTCATGCCATAATCTCCTGTAAATGAAAATGGAACGGCCCTAATTTACCACCGTAATTTCCTGCGCTAATACGCTTAATACCATTGCTAGCACCCAAGTCACAAACCGCTTGAATACCTACGCGCATGACATCATCAATATCTTCTTTGGTCAAACCATCAATAACGATTTCCATCACTGACTCAATTTCAGGTGATAAATCTGTTTTAGTAATTCCTTTTAAGGTTGGGCAGAACGCATCATTGGTAGATGCACCCAATGCAGGATATTTAGAACCCACTTTAGATCCTGAGCGTACTACGCCACCAGGAAATGGCATAATCACATTCGGCATTTTTTTCATTTCTATAATCGCTGCTTCACAGGCTGCTAAGGCTTGTGGTTGAGATTCAGCTAAGACCAAAAAATTACCACCTCCAACTGCATCAACACGACCTGTGGTTGCTTCAGTTAAAAACTCACCATCCATGACAGGTACACGCCAATAACGTTTACCGTCAATTTTTTTCGAGGTTTGAAAGCCATCACCAAAATAACGTAAATTCTTACCTAAAGGAATTTGTAATCCGTCATCAATACCTGCAAATAAAGCCGAGGTTGGCGATGTTAATACACACTGACCCGCACGTGTTTCTAGTTGTTTAGCTAAACCTTTACCACCCATCGCAAAAATCAAGACTGACACACCTGGCCGACCATCTGGCGTCTCAGAAGGATCTAGCACGCGCTCAATACCTGCCTCACAGCCACAAGCAATCACTGAAGTTGCAAAACCGGTCATCGCTTGTGCAGAAATCATCGCCCACTTTTCATTTTGCGCAGTAATAATTGCGCGTGTTGCTTTCATTGGAAACGCTTCAGCGAAGGTTGCATCAATGCTTACACCATTAATAATCATAATCTAAGAACTCACTTTTAGTAATAATGCAGTCATCATGAAATAGAATTCAAGGTATGTGTCGTCAAACTACCACGACCATCTTCGGTCATTTCATCATCGCTGATTTTAAAGTTACCGACTTTCATAGTCATAAAACGGTCAAAATATTTTTGTAAATCTTGCTCAACCGAAATATCCCAATCAGGGCGGACAATATGCGTCGTACCCCATGTGGTATGCACCACCTTACCACCAACGACCACTAACTCACCGTCTTTGAAAACGTAATCTGGCTTTTCAAACATTTTTTCGCGATCAGCATTATCCGTATAAACGGTAATATCCGCCCATGCGCCTTCACCTAAACTACCTCGATCATCTAAGCCAACTAATTTAGCCGCGCCTGCACGCGTTAAAATGGCAATTTCTTGTAGACTGTATTCACGATCAATCGACGCTAAAGTCGTCATTTTTTGCGCTTCTGGATGAATCGTTGACAACATATCATTACGGAAACTTCTATCCATTAACAAACGAATTAAATGCGGATAAGTGGTGAACGGTGCGCCATTTGGATGATCCGTGGTTAAAAACACACGCCATGGGTCATCTACCAATAAGAAAATTTCTAAGCCAATCGCCCATTGCAGTGCATTGACAAAGTTTTGGTCGCGATATTTAAACGGTACAACACCACAACCTGCATCACATTCAATATCCATACACACCCATTTATTTGGGTTAGCAAAGCCGTGATTGGCATGTTGGCGCATATTATCACCCGACGCAGTAATGGTCTGACCAAATAAAATCTGCCCTACATCTGCAGTAATATTTTTATTTTTGTTAATCGCTTCAGCAATTGCCGCACCACCTGAAGAGAATTTAAAATCGCCTTCAGTGCCATAACTATGGAATTGAATATGCGTTAAATGCATAGGCAAGCCGCCGATACCCTGAATAGTATCTAAAGTGGTTTCAACATTACCTGGCACACCTAAGTTACAACCATGTACGTGCAGTGGATGTTTAACCCCAATTTCTTTCACGGCTGTCGCTAATACTTGCAAAATGTCACGGGGAGTTACGCCGTAATGGGCATTTTGTTCGTCTAGCTCTAATTTACGCTGGTTAAATTTAAAGGCATTAATACCACCTGGATTCACCACTTTAACGCCGATAGCTTTGGCCGCATTCATCGTCCAAGCGACATAATCATTAATCGCTTTTTGATCTTTTTTCGCGGTGAGCATACGCAGTAAATAATCATCACTGCCTAGCATGACATAGCCGCCCTTATCTAAAATAGGAATATCACCCATTTCCATATGCGCTTGGCGAGCATTAATTGGCAATACCGCAGGCTCAAACCCTGCGGTATAACCCATCTCTGCATAACGGTAACCCGTTGCAAAGGTGCTAGGCATCGCATGACCACAGCCTGAACGCGTAATATCCGAACGATAAACTGGATCTTTACGGTGATCTTCAGGAATCAGCATACGCGCAATATTGCCCTTACCACCACCAATATGTGTGTGCATATCAATTGCACCCGACATCACGACTTTGCCTTTTAAATCGTACTCTTTATCAATTTTTACATCAGAGGCGGGTTGTTTTACAAAACGTCCATCCTGAACATAAAGTGTTTGCACCTGACCATCAATACCACTGGCAGGGTCATAAACGGTTCCACCTGTTAATTTTATCAACATGATTATTCTTTCCTACAAAGCGTGTTCAATTGCATTCAAAACCTCAGCCGTACTAGGCAAGCCTGAATCACGTAATTTTTTAAGACGAATGGCGACCACATTATCTAAACGATAAGCGTGACCAGCATGATCTATGCCTGGCGTTCCGACGGGAATAAATACATCGGGCTCTTTAGCGAAAGTCATGCCTGAACGAGCGACGACAATCGTAGGTAAGTCTGTGGCAGGCGGCACAGAAGCACTATTAAAGGCTTGCACCCAAACCAAAACATCCGCTTCGCCATTAGCTAACATCACATTAGTATCATAGAGAAACGGATCATACTCAGGAAAACCACTGGAAAAACGTGCTCTTGCAGGGTAAGCCGAGGTCCAGCCACAGACTTGATTAGCTGTTTGATCACCTTCTTTGCCGCTCAATGGAAAACCAGAACAACGTGTATCCATGGTATTAATATCTTTGACCATTTCCGTAAGCATTTGTACAGTCAGTTCAGCATGATCAAAATCTAAAGCACCTGCTGCCCAAGCT
>JAUVAA010000143.1 GCA_030591965.1 bacterium | reverse complement strand
TTACGCTCTTGAATATGACATAACTCATGTATCGCAACATACTCCAATACTTCGGCAGGCGCTAAAATCAACAGCCAATTCAAATTAATATCATTATGAATGCCACAACTTCCCCAGCGACTCTTTTGCTCTTTAATCGTAATGGAACGCGGGGATAACCGATACAGTGCCGCGTATTTATCTATATAAAGAGCGCTTTGCTTTACCGCCATCTGTGCCATCCAATGAATAAATGCTCGACGAATATGATCACTCAACTCTTCCGAACTTAATTTAGCCAAAAAACTCTCAGGCACATAGGCAATAAAATCCTGTTCAAAAGTAATCTTTATTTGTTTATTCTGACTGGATTTAATTGCCAATGCATAGCGCTCACCTTGATAAGGAACCATCGCGCCCTCTTTATATTCAGTAGGTGAAAAACGCGCAATACTGTCCACATGCCTCTGTACTTTATGTTTTGCCGACTCCAGCCACGCCTGTTTAGCCGCAACAAACTGGTGAATTTTATTTTCCGGCATACGTAAAGGTGCAACCACTTCTATTTTTTCAGCAATAACAATAATTCGCGCACGTTTAGCGCGAGCGCTACGGCGGATTTGATAATTTTCTTTTTGACTCATCACTCTATAAGGTAAATCTGAATAACGCTTTTAGGGAAAATACTCAGGAAATTAATATATACTTTGCCATACCCTAACGCAAAGTCATATCCAATTCATGAATAAAAAAATCTACCCACTACTTGTAGCGCAATTTTTATCCGCTTTTGCTGATAATGCAATTTTATTCACTGTTATTGCCATGGTCATGCAATCAGCTACTTTAGCGACTTGGTATGTCCCCGCGTTACAAAGCATGTTTTTAATCGCTTTTGTCATTTTCGCCCCTTGGGTTGGCGGCTTTGCTGATCAGCATGCAAAATCTCACGTATTAATTGTGGCTAATATAATTAAAGCCGCGGGTGCGGGCTTATTACTTTTGCATGTCGAACCTTTACTTGCTTACGCCTTAGTCGGTACTGGCGCTGCACTTTATAGCCCAGCAAAATATGGCATCTTACCTGAACTGGCAGAGCATCACTTATTAGTTAAAGCCAATAGCTGGATCGAAGGCTCAACAATTTTTGCCATTTTATTAGGTATGGTAGTCGGCGCTCAATTAGCAGATTATTCTATCGACATGGCTTTAAGCGCTATTATTGTCATCTTTATCCTTTCCGCACTGATTACTTTGCTTTTACCCAGCCACGCAAGAAAATCCTCAGAGCCCGGCTGGAAAATCGCATTATTTACACGACATTTAAAAGAATTCCTTGCTACTCCACGCTCACGCTTTGCAATTTTAGGTGCCTCTATGTTTTGGCTGGCCGCAGCAACCTTACGCGTCATTTTAATTGCTTGGGCTCCACTGATTTTACTAAGCAAAACCGCCAGTGAAATCGCCGAACTAACCCTATTTCTGGCTATTGGTATTATTATCGGTTCCGCACTTGTACCGCGTATCATCTCACTAGAAAACATACGCCGCGCACGTTTTCCTGCCGCTATTATGGCTATTTTTATTATGCTATTAAGCTTAACTGACACCGTTTGGGCCGCGCGCGCTGTTTTACTGGCTATTGGCTGTGCTGGCGGTATGTTTATCGTGCCAATTAATGCTGCATTACAAGAATTAGGCCAGCAAAGTATTGGTAGCGGAGCCGCCGTTGCACTACAAAACTTCTTCCAGAATGTTGCAATGCTAATAGGTGTCGGCTGTTATACCTACGCAAGCTCAATCGATATTAACCCCGTTATTGCTATGTTGAGTTTAGGTATTTTCACCTTATGTATGACCATAATTATTACTTACTACCTACCGAAACAACCCCAACGATAATACAACTCAAGGATAAGGATTTAATAATTCCCTGAAATGTAGCCTCTATGTAGCTTGCGGAATACAGGAAAAGAAATACACGTCATTCGCAAATCCCCCCTTGCCAGCCTTTCATAAAACAACTCGCCAGCAATAACATTTCTAATTTAGCCGCTGCTATACTTTCATCAGAAAGCGTCTGCATTAATAATTGCATACTCACTCCTTGCATACTATTAACCAGTACTCGAGCAGCTTGATGTACTTGCTCACTAGGGCACTGACTATCAAACAGCTTAAGCTGCCTCTCAGCCAGCAAAAAAACAGTGGCTTGCGCCTGTAAATAATCTTCAGGAATTCCCTTACCCACAGGTAGGTGATGCTCAAATAACATCCTCCACAAGCCCTCATTAGCAACCACAAAATCCAAATACCCAAGCGCGAACGACTCTATTGAACCTGACCTTTCCACTGTAGACTCATAACCCTCAATATGCTTTGCTAGTTTCTGCCAAGTACGTGCCTTGATATACATGATTAAATCATCCATACCCGTAAAAACCATATAAATACTACCCACGGTATAACCTATATCTGCAGCAATTTTGCGTACTTTTAAAGCTGAAAAACCATACTCCTGCACAATATCCTCTGCCGCTTCCAGTATCATTTGCTTTATTTCTTCTTGACTATGCTCACTACGTCTTGCCATATTTCTACCACACTCTGTTCTGATTGATTTAGAATACCCCATTAGCAAACAAGGCTAAAGACTTTCTTACTAGCTGCCTGCTTGGAGACCTATGAATCACGAACTTATTGCTGTTGTTGATGAACACGACAACTTTATTGAAAACAGACCACGCAAAGAAGTCCATAAACTTGGCTTACGCCATAGAGCCGTTCATATCCTAGTGTTTAATGACGCTAATCAGATTTTTTTACAAAAACGTTCATTAACTAAAGATGTCAATGCAGGCCTTTGGGACACCTCAGCCGCGGGACATGTTGATGCCGGTGAAAGCTACGACGCTTGTGCGCACCGTGAAACTATCGAAGAACTTGGCGTATGCGTCGATGAGACACTTAGCTTTCTATTCAAATTGCCTGCAATACCAGAAACAGGCATGGAATTTGTTCAAGTCTATCGCTGCCAACATAACGGCCCCTTTACCTTAGAAACCGGAGAAATTGACGACGGCCAATGGTTTGACATACAAGAAGTCGCTCAACGTGTAAAAACAAACGCTCCCTCTATTACCGATACCTTTAAAACCTTATGGCTCAAATTTGAGGCAATAGATGATGAATAGAAGCAAGTTAGAAAGTTATTTTAATGAACTCCTCAGCGTTTCAAAGTTCAAAGATTACTGCCCGAACGGACTACAAGTTGAAGGCGCAGATAGCATTAAAAAAATTGCCTTCGCCGTATCAGCAACGCGTGATTCTATTACCCAAGCCGCTGAACTAGAAGCCGATACGCTAATAGTACATCACGGTTTATTTTGGCATTTTCATGGTGCACGACCAATTACAGGCCATATCGCCAAACGCATTTTTCCTTTAGTGCAAAACAATATTAATTTATTTGCTTACCATTTACCTTTAGACGCGCATCCAGAAATAGGCAATGCCGCTGTTTTAGGTAATTTAATAGGGTGTCAGCAACAAAGTTCATTCGGAAATTATAAAGGCTGCCCGACTGGCATAGAAGGTATGCTGAATGAACCCATATCAGCAAAAGAGCTCGGACTAAAATTAAACACCCTACTCAATCATGACATCATTCTCGCTAGCCCTGATGAAGAACAGATAATCGAATCAGTTGGCATTATTACCGGCGGAGCAAACAGCGATTGGGTACTAGCCAAACAAGTCGGACTCGATGCGTATATTACCGGCGAAATATCCGAACACGATTGGCATGAGAGCCAAGAAAATGGCATACATATGTTTGCTGGTGGGCATTATGCCACCGAGATTTTCGGCATTTTAGCGCTAATGCAGCAAGTACAAACACAACTGCATTTAGACTGTGTTTTTATTGATAGCAATAATCCAGCTTAACCCTTCCAACAATAAATGGTGGCGATTGGCTTTGTTTAGGCAAAGCTAAATTCACGTTTCAGCTTCCATTTATCACGATTTTGTATTATTTTTGACTGCTATTAAAATCAATGCAAATGCAAAAATACCTCGCCCTACTTATCAAAAAAACACAATGAAAGCATTAACAATACCTTTAAGACAAACGCTCAATTTAATCTTACTCAGCACCCTTAGTATTGCCTTTAATCCAGTCATAGCCCAGACGGATAAGCAAGCAATGGAAGCCGTACAAAGAGCTCGAGAAATGACTCAGAGAGGCATGGATCACGTGCAACATCAAGCACCTACCGACCCAAGCCAAATATTTCGCGGCGTTTATTACGGTTACTTACCCTGCGGGCATTGCGCAGGGATTAAAATGACGCTGTCTTTAAAAAATAAAAATAATTACTTATTAGTTACTCAATATGCGCAAGAGTCGATCAAGGAATATTATGATAAAGGAAAATATGTTTGGGATGAGGAATCGCGCATACTCACTTTAACTTCACGCAAAGGCTCAGTCATCAGTAAATACAACATTCTTGATGAAGGCACGCTACTCCCATATGACTCTGATGGAAAACCGAGGAAATTCAATCAAGATGAATATTTTTTGCTTAGAGCAGATAAGAGCAAATCACGCGAAGTACATATACACTGATGTACAAAAATAATCTGAACTAAACCCATATATTGAAAATCGTAGTTTATGAAAATTCTCGTCATTCCCGAAGTTTTTTATCGGGAATCTAAACATCATCAATAGATTCCTGCTAAAAACATACGGGAATGACGGTTTATCTTGGTTATATGAGTTTAAGTATAAATCTATTAGAACTGGTATAACTCCCAATTAGCAAATAGATCTAACGTAGATATATTCAAAAGTGCGACTCAAAACGGCGCGTATTTTTATGCGCCATCACAGCTATCTTTTGCTAAAATAGCTTAACTTAAAATTTATTTACCAACCTCATAAGAATAAGCCTATGACGAATTTTTCACTCACTGCAATTTCCCCTATCGATGGCCGCTACGCTAGCAAAGTTGAAGCTTTACGCCCTATTTTTAGTGAATATGGATTAATTCGTTTTCGTGTTCAAGTTGAAGTCCGCTGGTTACAAGCTTTAGCGCAACACACGCAAATAACTGAAGTTCCTTCCTTCAGCGCAGAGGCGAACCAGTTACTTAATACCATTGTTACTGACTTTTCTGAAGCTGATGCGCAACGCGTTAAAGACATTGAAAGCACGACTAATCACGATGTTAAAGCGGTTGAATATTTTCTAAAAGAAAAAATTGCTAATAACGCTGAATTAAATGCCGTTAGTGAATTTATTCATTTTGCTTGCACATCAGAAGATATTAACAACCTTTCTTACGCATTAATGCTCAAGGAAGGACGCGTAGCGATCTTGCCACAAATTACTGATTGTATTGAAGCACTAAGAAACTTAGCACATGACAATGCAGCTCAGCCGATGCTATCACGTACACACGGTCAATCAGCCAGCCCTACAACAGCAGGTAAAGAATTTGCTAACGTAGTTGCACGTATGCTGCGTCAAAAAGACCAATTTGAAGCGGTTGAAATTTTAGGGAAAATCAACGGTGCGGTAGGCAATTATAATGCGCATGCCGTTGCTTACCCTGAAATAGATTGGCAAGAATTTTCTAAAAACTTTGTTCAGTCTTTGGGTTTATTTTGGAATGCTTACACGATTCAAATTGAACCACATGATTATATTGCCGAGTATTTCCATGCCTTATCGCGTTTTAATACTATCTTATTAGACTTTGATCGTGATATTTGGGGCTATATTTCTCAAGGCTTCTTTAAGCAAAAAACCATTGCTGGCGAAATCGGTTCATCGACTATGCCACATAAAGTAAACCCCATTGATTTTGAAAATTCAGAAGGAAATATTGGTTTAGCAAACGCCCTATTCCATCATTTAGCTGAAAAATTACCGGTTTCTCGCTGGCAGCGCGATTTAACGGATTCAACTGTTTTACGTAATATCGGCGTTGGTATTGCGCATACCAGTATTGCGATTCAAGCAACCTTAAAAGGTATTTCCAAATTAGAAATCAATGCAGATACGATTGAATCCGATTTAGCAGCGAACTTAGAAGTTCTCGCTGAACCCGTACAAACAGTGATGCGTCGTTACGGTATCGAAAAACCTTATGAGAAATTAAAAGAATTAACTCGTGGCCAACGAATTACTAATGCGGACATGCAAGCTTTTATTGATAACTTAGAAATCCCTGAAGATGCTAAGCAAGTGTTACGTGAATTATCCCCACGTACTTACACAGGCTATGCGGAACAATTAGCCTCAGAAATTTAAACTACAAGGTAGGTTGGGTTACATCTTTTCGTAACCCAACATAAGCACTGCGCCTCATTTATTCTATTACTCTTAACTTAATGGCAATGAGGCTCTAAAACGGGTAAGTTCACTCTTTTAAGGTTCCTTAGGCTCACCTAATATTAAATATTACCTTAAATTACCGCACACAACACAACACTCAGCCTGTTGCGCTATCTCCAGCTCTTCATTAGTCGCAATAACTAACACTTTAACTACTGACCCCGCCTGATTAATTTCACTTAAATCACCCTTTAACTGTTGATTTTTTTCAGTATCAAATTCTATTCCTAGCACGCTCAATTCAGCACAACATTGCTCTCTTAGCCAAGCATCATGCTCACCAATACCGCCGGTAAAGACTAAGGCATCCACTCTGCCTAAAGCTGCGGTATACGCGCCGATATATTTTTTAATTCGATAGCTATACATGGCTAAGGCTAATTGCGCTTGCTGATCGCCTTCATTAGCCATTTTATGCACTGCACGCATATCATTTTCGCCACACACACCTTTTAAGCCGCTTTGTTTATTTAAGGTATTATCGATTTCATTCTGTGTCAGCCCTAGTGTGCGACTTAAATAAAATATTATCGCTGGATCTAAATCACCACTACGCGTGCCCATCATCAAGCCTTCTAATGGCGTCATACCCATTGTAGTATCAATACTTTTACCTGAGGCAATCGCCGCCATACTGGCTCCATTGCCTAAATGCAGGGTAATCAGATTGAGCGTGTTTAAAGGTTTTTTTAGATACTTTGCGGCTTGCTTGACGACATAAAAATGTGAGGTGCCATGAAAACCATAGCGCCGTACACCTTGCTCTGCATACCATGATGTAGGTACGGCATAACGAAATGCGTAATCAGGCATCGTTTGATGAAATGCGGTATCAAAGACTGCGACTTGCGGTACACTTTGAGCATACGCCATGGCCGCTTCTATGCCGGTAATATTGGCTGGATTATGCAAAGGCGCAAGCGGTATCATTTTCTTTATTTCAGCTAACACGGCGCTATCAATTAAGGTCGGCTGACAGAATTTTTCTCCGCCATGCACGACGCGATGACCGATACAAAGCAAATCAGAAACGTCCTGAATGAAGGCTAGCTCAGATAATATTGCAAAAACTGCCTGCAAACCTTGTTGGTGATCATGAATTGCTAGGCTGATTTCTTGTTTTTGCTCAATGCCGGCTGAGCTGTACTGGTATTTATGCACACTGCCTAATTCGGCAATACGTTCTATTACGCCCGTTACCTGCGCAAGCTGAGTACGCATATCGAATAAGGCATATTTAATGGATGAGCTTCCTGAATTTAGCACTAAAACTTTCATAACTTCCCTATGCCTATAATTGAAAAAATGCTCTTGTTCTCAAGCTCCAGCTTGGGAATACATGCAGCAACAGCTCTGCTGTGGCTTTCTAGTACTTCGTTATTTTTATTTTGTCATTCCGCGCGAAGAATCTTGCGCCTAATTACAGCAACAAAACCTAAGACCTCTTCTACGTCGAGATGACAGTCTGTTTTTATTTAGACCTTTGCTCGATATAAAAATATTGGTTAAGTTACTCAGCTAAACAGAGCTTACTTAGGAATGCACATTAAATAAAACCCGCAACTTTAGGTTATGAAGCACCGCCAGTCCTCGAAGGACTGGCGGTGCTTTC
>JAUVAA010000064.1 GCA_030591965.1 bacterium | reverse complement strand
TTTCACGTCAAGTGGTTGGCTGGGCGATTAGCGATCATATGCGTACCTCGCTTTGTGTGGATGCTCTGCAGATGGCTTTTTGGCGCAGAAAACCCAAGCCTGGGCTATTGCATCATTCGGATCGTGGTAGTCAATATGTAAGTAAAGAGTATCGTAACCACATAGATATTATGAAGATTGAGTAAAGCATGAGCCGGAAAGGTAATTGCTGGGATAAAACAGCCCGACAGAGCGTTTTTTTCGTAGCCTCAAGAGCGAGCAACTCAATTACGAATTGTCAGAACAAAAGAAGCGGCTATTAATAGCATTATTGATGTGTAGCTTTTTATAACGGTAAGCGGACACACTCTAAATTAGGCTATAAATCGCCCTTAGAGTTTGAATTCCATAAAAAACAGGTCTAAGAAAGTCTCCTGTTTTACTTGACCATTACAAGCCCAATACTCAGTTTTATTGGGTCAATATTAATTTTCCGGTTGTATAAAAAAAGCGATTTCCTCACCTAGAGAAAACCGCTTATTTATCGCCCTTTTAGTGACGCCCTAAATTAAGCTTTGCTTTTTTTTCTGCGTGCGAGTCCGCTGGCTGCTAAGCCAAGACCCATTAGCGCAAGAATGCCCGGCTCAGGTACGTTACCATCTTTGGTAATAGCACCTATCCTTAAATCAATGCTTGTAAGTCCAGCCGCAGGGGTGCCAAAAACAGGTGTGTTAAGTATAAGCTGCAT
Organism: bacterium; assembly: GCA_030591965.1. GTDB lineage: Bacteria > Pseudomonadota > Gammaproteobacteria > Methylococcales > Methylomonadaceae > Methyloprofundus. The sequence goes on along the minus strand of JAUVAA010000064.1, from coordinate 14,462 downwards.
CGCTACAACACTACTCATGTCAGCCGTACCATCAGCTCCGCACTGTTTTTTAATAATAGTAGGGTCGATAGGGCTAACTGAATTACAATCAGTATCTGATGTGAATGATAAGAAATCTAGTGTTCTAACAAATGGATCATCGCCAGGGCCAACTACAGTTGCTGGGAGTATAAAGTTTGTGAATTGTGTTTCGCTAGTCCATACACCAATCTCAAATGCCCAAGGACCCAAGTCTGATGCATAGGCTGTAAATTGAAAAAAATCACAACCTGTAACGGGACAGCCAGCTTGATCCACCAAATTTTCACTCATTTGGTCGAATGATAGTTCTGCGCTATTGTCGTTACCATCCCATTGTACTACCCCAAGACCAACTGTATTGTCATTAGAAGAAAATGATAAGCGTCCAGAATTAGGGTCTTGAGGTGTTGTAGGATCACTGGCTACCGACAGTGTAGCTTCAGTAGCGGCAACTTCGGTACGAGATATGACTTCTACATACAAATCACGATAGCCGCCTAGAATTGAACCTGATGCAGGCTCCATAGCTCCGGGGTATTGAAGAAATTCCCCGCCATCGCCCAAAGTTGTATCACTTACCTGCTGTCCTCCTTCTTCTGTTCCGCCTGCGCCGGGGATCCCAGGTGGGTCTAAAAATAGATCAACGAAATTCGCTTGAGCGCTCATGCTCAGCGACAATAGCGCAATGGCGCTAGTTAATTTTAAATTTGTGTTCATGGTATTCTCCAGTTTCAAGATTTAATTTGTTGAAATTAGCTAAGAAAGCACAATGTTACATGCTTTTTTTATGCCATTAATTAAAAATATCAATTAAAACAATTATATATATATGAGTTGTGATCATTTCACCAAGATAAGCTTTAGAATATGTAAAATTACCTGACAGCTGTTGCTTTACAAATGAAGGCCAGTCAACGGAAAAAGATCTGGCATTAAGTCGCGCAGCTATATTGACCATTGCACCTGATCTCTGAAAACTTGTTTGAACAGTAGGTTTGAGGATGCTTGCAGCTTATTGCAGTAGATCACTTAAAAATTGAGCGGGATAACCTAAAGCGAGTGTTCAAGTTTTTTATGTCGTAAACTTATGAGGCTCTATTTATTTGATGTTTACCATTAATTTAATAACAGACGGACGCATAGATCGAGAATTAGGTGTTTGACCTTGTACTGACTCGTCTCATAAATAGCCTGCTCAGTATCTTTGTTTAAGATAGCCCTTAGTTTTGATGTTAAAATTCCGTTTAGCTTAGCGCCTTTTTATCTTGTGTAAAATTTTCTGACAACATCTAAATTTCCGGTGACAGATGAAACGAACGATCTGCAGGTAGCTACCTTCATCCGGTTGAATCGCTACCATAACAATACCTAGCAAGGTGCGTTTTCCAAGCGCTTAACCATAATGATCTATAGCAATTAAATATCGACGTTCTAAGAATGTGGTTTTGATTACACCCTAGAAGGGTGTTTTAGCGCTGTTCATATTCAAAAACTTGAGTGGAGCACAATAGCTTCAGCTATTGCTGTTTCAGAAAAAGCTAAAGCTTTTTTACTCCTATCATTATATCTTGCTTTAAATGGGGAACCATCGCATATAAACTCTACTCTATCAACAACAGTATCTAATATTCGTCAGACTAGAGCCTACGAACCTACCCACACCCATAAGACGTGGTTATTATTTTTAATATATATTTGCGTTTAGAGATAGCCGCTTTTTTGAAGCGAATTTACGGTTTTTTTGACTCCCACAGAGAATTCTGTTGGACGCCAGCCTAGTTCTATTTTGGCTTTGTCATTGTTAGGATAAGTTTCCATTAGAAAAATATCGACGAGAGCTTTATGCAAAATTGGTGGTTTTTTTGTAAACAAAGCAGAAGATTCGGCGGCAGATGCAACAGAAAATGCCAGCCACTTAGGCATCTGTGCAGGTGCTTTTTCAAGGCCGAGCTCGTTACAGATTATGCTGCCTATGTCACGCCAAGTTTGATAAGACTCGCTCAGAATATAGCGCTCTCCAGGCTTGGCTTTTAATTCGGCTAATATGCAGCCCTTGGCTAGGTCGTTTACATAGACAACGGGGAGTCCTCCAGGTGGTAGTAAAGGCACTTTGTTATGGGCTAAATCACATATAAGCTTTAAAAACCATTGAGAAGGGTCATAAAAAGACCCATAGATGGCTCCTGGGTGAATAATGACTACAGGAAGACCTCCTTGAGCAGCTTTTGTCACGATCTCATCGGCCTCAAATTTGGATTGAGTATAGGGTGATTTTTTAGGCTCCAGTGGTGTTTGTTCGTCATACGTCTGCTTTGCTTTGGTCGCAAACAAATCCACGGTGCTTATGTAAACGAATTTCTTAATGCTATGTTGTTCGGCTACTTGTATCAGGTTTTGGGTGCCCCTGGTATTCACCTTGAAAAACTGTGTATTGTCCTGAAGCCATTGTTCAGGTAATCCGGCGCAGTGGTAAATAACAGAGCAGCCCTTGACCGCTCTTTGTAACGACTCGGGGTCAGTGATGTCTCCAACAACAATTTCACAGCCTGGGGGGAGGTGTTTTTCAGCTTTATTTCTCGATCTCACCAAAGCACAAACGCTTCTGCCTTGATTCAAGAGTTCGTGAACAATGTGAAATCCGAGGAGCCCTGTAGCTCCAGTTACTAATATTTTTTGCATAATCAGATATTGTAAATTTTTTGAGACATTTTTGAGAACTTCACAATGTTAGGCCGCCTCAAAAAAAGTGACTCATATAATGTGTCAGGCTGGGTTAAACTTACACCTACATTTATCGTGTAATTTAATGCAGGTTCTTTAAATTTATTGGCGTTCAATTCTATGCACCGCTGTACTAGCCTATTTTTCGCAGTATGACTGCGGGTTCATAAGCTGATGGAAAGAAGTAGCCAAAAAAAGCAAAAAACCACAACTTTGGGCTTGACACTACGATTCGTTCGGTTTCTTTGGGGTCAAAAACCCGGTCCATATCATGGTCGGCAGCTCTGTTTAACTCGTCAAGGAATCGATAGTTAGAGAAAGGCCGCAAGGTATCATGGTATGATCTTCTGTAGGAATTCAGTATTTCGAAGTTATATTTTCGCGAAAGATTCTCTAAGGTTTGCTGGGTGAAAATAATTCGATGAAAAGGCTGGTGTAGTCGCATTATATGAGGTTCCAAATTCTGCATGTCGACAGGTTCTGAGTCGGCCGTACCTAGGTAAAGCGTGCCGCCAGGTTTAAGCAAATTATCACACTCCTGCATCAACTCATCAACATCTTCGCAGTGCTCAATTGTATCGTTGTTGATAATATAATCAAATGGTGCGTTATTGCTTGGAAAAGTAATGTAGTCGGGATGGTAAGGATCATATCCGGTAACATTTTCGTACCCTACGGAGTTTAAGTAGTCTACGAATATGCCGTTTCCGCAACCAAAATCAAGAATCTTATCTTTCTTTTTCAGGCCACTGTGTTTCAATCGCCGCAGCAAATTGGCAAAGGTGCCCTGAGCGAAGGTATCAAGCCGTCTTTTGTTGAGTGCGTAGTCTGAATAAATATCCTTTAAATCTATGGGGTCGAGGCTATGGATAGTCAAACATTCGGGACATTTCCAAAGCGTAAATTCCTGGCTTTTAAAGCGCTCTGTATTTCCCCGCACGGTACCTATGTCCTCGGGGTTAGGGTGGTCGGTTTTATAATCGCATATTTGGCATTTAACTTTCATTATTCAGGTATCCTAGGCTATCTTGAGAAAAACTCATTCTCCGTATTACGAATATGGGCTTTGGTTGTCCCGCGAAGTTCACGCACGGACACATAATGATAAATTTAGTTTTGTTAGCAAGTCTGTGAAAGAAAAGGGGCAGATCCTTAACTTTTTTATCTTTATCCAGCCCAGTTTACTCACTAAAGGTAAGTATTCAGACCCCCTAGAGATTTCACCAATTATCCACCCTTGAGGCCAACTATCAATAGTTTGGAATTATTTTTTTGCTGAAATCTCAATTTTTTGGTGGGGTCTCTGAATATTTACCACTAAAGTACTTTATTATAATCAATTGTAAAGTTATTTAACATTTTTAGGCCTTGATTTACAGAGCAAATTGGCGCGCCAAAGCGTGCCAAATGATAGATTTTGGGACTCCTGTCGCAAAAATCGATTCGCCACGCGGCGAATCAATAGTGCCCCGGCACGCCCTGCGTCCACCTTGGCCATGCCCAAAACCCAGCATGGTCAAGGCTCCCATAAATGGCTTTACGGCTCGTCGGGAAAAAATTTTAGCCTCCCTCGCGCGCTGCTAGCGCACTTCGGATTGGCAAATTTCCCTTCGCCTACCGCGGACTATCAGCCCATCCGGGGCTGACAGCGGTGGCATTGGGGCAGAGCCTAATACTTGTTACTTAAGTAAAAGCACATATTAGAATAAAGGGGTTAGAGCTAGGCTGTCGAAATTGAGTGGTTTAAGTAAAGATTTACTATCCCAGCTTATGGTTCGCCATAAACTAGGGAATTCTAAATTGGGTTATAACTTCTCCTTAGAGTTTGAACGTGAGTTTCATAAGATTCCGGTCTAAGAAAGTGTCCTGTTTTACTTGACCATTACAGGTCATTGCGGTAGCTTTAACGAAGCGGCTTTTGTGTGTAGTTGAAACGGACGTAGGACGAACTGGGACTCTCATAATTCGCTCCGTATGTGAATGAATCTTGGCGACAGGAACCCCAATATTTCATGAGGTAGGATGGTACTCCAGCCAAAATTACTTAGATTACTGAAAGAAGCTGGGGTATCTAAAGATTTTTTAGCCATTCTTAAAGCCTTAAAAAATCAGAAATACGCGATACAACGTCTTTTCATGGAGGTCTTATACGCCAATGGAGAAAAGGCTTTAGTGGATAAATATAAACTGGAAATATTTCAACATACCGAAACATCAGGACGATTTAATGAGGAAAGTTACGTGGATTTTTAAAGCAACTATTGGCTTATTATGAAGGTAAGATCATCCTGATTGAAGATGGTGCACCTTATCATGGTAGCAGTGTCGTTAAGGAATTTAAACAGGCAAATACAAGACGCTTAACGGTTGAACGACTTCCTGCTTTCTCACTAGATTTCAATCCTATTGAGAAACTATGGAAAAATACAAAACGAGTTTCGACCCATATGATGTACTTTAAGACGTTTGAAGGACTTCATGATTCAGTTGTACAGACTTTCAACAGCTATATGCAAGATGCCAGTAAGGTAATTTGTGTGATGCAAAAAATGCGCGAAGATTTTGCAATCGTCGCCTAAACTTAAGTATGGCATCGTGGAAATTATTTATCTGAGAAACTATATTTTGATTAAAGGAAAGGTTATGTTGGGAATAGTGGCACTTTAAATTAATTTTTTAACATGGGATTACAAATGAAACATATACTCTTTTTTTCTGAAGCGGTCACGCTAGCTCATATAGCTCGGTGTATCGCTTTGGCTAATGAAATACATAGATCAGGCAATTATAAGATAACAATCGCAGCGGATAATCGTTATGATGAAATTATTGGTTCCGTGCCTTTCCAACGTATTCCACTGCATACGGTATCCAGTCACTATTTTGAAAAAAAATTAGCTAAAGGACTACCTATTTATAATGTTCAAACATTAACGGATTATGTTAATGAAGATCTAAAAATTATTGACGAGATTAAGCCAGATTTTATTATTGGTGACTTTCGTCTTTCTCTCGCTATCAGCAGTCGAATAAAAAAAATCCCCTATGCTACCATTACCAATGCCTACTGGAGTCCTTATGCTGACATTGCTTATCCTATTCCGGAATTGCCGTTAACAAAAATTTTCGGTATTGCGGTTGCACAAAAGTTATTTGATTTTGCTAGACCTTTTGTCTTTAAATTACACACTTTAGCGTTTAATAAAGTGTGTAAAAAATATCGACAACCTGAACTTGGTTCTGATTTACGACAAGTATATACTCATGCCGATTATACGCTCTATGCGGATATAGAGTCACTTATCCCAATGAAGGCACGACCTAGTAATCATGTTTTTATTGGTCCTATTTTATGGTCGGCTAATGTATCATTACCGGTGTGGTGGAGTAAGTTGCCTTCAGATAAGCCATTTATTTTTGTAACCTTAGGTAGTTCAGGAGACAGTAGTTTATTGCCGATGTTGCTTGAGACGTTAAGTCAAATGTCGGTAACAGTGCTTTGCGTCACCGCAAAAAAAACAATCCTTAAAAAGACCTATGCAAACGTCTTTATTACTGAATTCATTCCTGCGGACTTGGCTGTAAAAAAAGCTGATATTGTGATTTGTAACGGAGGTAGCCCTATGGTCTATCAAAGTATTGCAGAGAATAAGTTTGTTATTGGTCTGCCGAGCAACTTAGATCAGTACCTTATGATGACTTTAGCGCAAACTGCTGGGTATGGAGAGCTGATACGCTCAGGGAAAGCTGATTGTGATTCTATAACGCATGCAGTAACTCAAGCTCTTGCTCTAGATAAGAGAGTAACTTCTTCTGACGAATGTTCGTTAGATATTAACAAAATTACAGAATTAATGGATTCGGTGCTTAAAAATTCTGGGTAGTCCCTACAAAATAGTGCAGGTAGTAAAATCAACAAGTTAAGCGGAAAAAATTCATTGCTATGATTTATGAATACATTAATAATCAATACGTTGAAAATTATAATTTGTATGCTTTCGCTTAATATTAACCAAGCTGCATTGATTTGTAGGGACTATCAAATTCTATGTGAATGTTCGAAAAATTGCTTACTTAACTACTTTTGAATGGCGCTTCTCAAGGTGATTGCCGCTTAAATTCTTAAGCTACTTCAGGTGTTGATTTTCTTTCTTGTCTTGCTATTACCATGTCCCATAAAACGGGTACGATAAATAAAGTGAGTAAGGTGGCTGTTATTAGTCCTGTGACAAAGGTCGAGGCCATCGATCCCCATACTAAAGAATAATCAGGAATACCAATTGCCATGGGTAATAAACCTAAGGTAGTTGTTAGTGTCGTAATCATAATTGGTCTAAGTCTTACGCGTATACCTTCATCAATCGCTTTGCGACGTGATAGTCCTGCACGATAACTTTTATTCATAAAGTCGACTAACATTAAAGGTAAAAAGGGGTCAGAGCTATTATTTATTGACTCTACCTGCAAGGAGCATATAATCACATAATTGTCAGGTTATTTTTATAGGAAAAGCTATGTCTACAATGATTTCTGAAGTTTATACTGCATTTAGGAAAGCCGGTGTATCAGAAGAAGATGCTAAGGCAGCTGCTGAAGCTTTATCAGCTGAGAGTTTAGCTACTAAGGATGATATAAGGAAGCTTGATAAGGAGCTTTTAATTATTAAGTGGATGATTGGGTTAGTAATAGCTGTGGAGATACTTCCTTTATTAAAGCTTATAACTTAGATTCTGTTGACATTTCATCTTAGCCAAAGAAACAAGAAAGGGCGCAGAGTTATTTATTATTGACTCTACCTTCAAGGCATATACAATAAAAATGACTATTGAGAGGAGCAAAGCAAATGGCCTATTCGTTGCCGCGTGATGTATTTCTGCTGTTAGAAGTCGCTTTTAACCAAGATCGAGAAAAGGCAGAGGTTTTTGCTAAGGCTGATTGAAGGCTCAATTCAATCGATTGAAACGCAAGCCAATGAACATGCAGAGCGAAATAAGGGCGATTTAAAGTCTGAATTATATAATGATTTACGTTCGGAGTTAGTGACCAAAGAATTTGTTTGGGCTGAGATTAACGAGGTTCGAACAGAAATTGCTGATGTTCGATCCGAAATTGCAGAACTCCGAGCTGAGATGAAGCAAAATGCCTTGTTATTGAAAATATTAATTGGTATTGCTGTTTTTGGGCTGACGCTATTTAACCCCGCTTTTGTGAAATTGGTTGAGTTGTTGATGAAGTAAAATTAGGCAAGTATCTCACAGCTTTAGAGTCTCTTAGATTATGTCCAGAAAACCCCGTTTCTTTTTACCTAATACCCCCGTTCATGCTATCCAGCGCGGCAATAATCGTCAGGCGGTTTTTTTTGACGAGAGTGATTATCAGTTTTATCTTGATTGCTTAAAGTTGGCTGCTGAAAAATACTCCTGTCGAATTCATGCCTATGTTTTGATGACAAATCATGTGCATTTATTAGTTACTCCTGAAAATAGCGATAGTTTAAGTCGAATGTTTCAATATGTGGGGCGTTTCTATGTGTCTTATGTGAATAATACTTATGGCCGCACTGGCACTTTATGGGAAGGGCGTTATAAAGCGAGTCTGGTTGAGGAAGAGAATTATTTATTACGTTGTTACCGTTATATTGAGTTAAATCCGGTGAGGGCGGGAATGGTCAAGCGAGTCGAGGATTATCCTTGGTCGAGTTATGCTTATAATGCTCTGGCTAGTGATAATGCGATAGTTAGCCCGCACTCTTTGTATTTGCAGTTAGGTAAAGATGTGGTGCAAAGGTGTGCGGCTTATCGTGCTTTATTTGAGGCGCATCTTGATAGTGGTGTACTGGAGGAGGTGCGGGCTTGTCTGCAAACCGGAACGCCATTAGGTAATGTGCGATTTAAAGAGCAGATAGAACAGGCGTTAAGCGTTAAGGTTGGGTATGCAAAGCGCGGCAGACCGCGCTTAGTGAAAGTGTAAAATAATCTGACATTGCGGGTGACTGTATATTTCTGCGCCGCTGACTCAATAATTAGCAGGAATCTATAAGCGAGATTCTCAATCAAAACCTCCAGAATGACGCGGAATGGCGGTATCCTTCATTCCTCAGTTTACACTTTAAGCAAGAGGGGATTTTCTCGATTCCCAATTCGGCTATAAACTTAAAATGGAAGTCTGAAACTCGCATGGCTTAGGATAATTCGTTTAGAAGCTGATGGCACAGCGGAGCTGTTAAAACATGTATTCCCAAGTAGAACTTGGGAACAAGGAGATAACTATTTATAGCTTATTTCTCATTTTTTATTCAAGTCTATCGGATACCATTTTTTAGTTATAGCTAAAATTCAGTACTCTAGCTTTTAGGTATCATTTTACTTTTAAAGCAGCCACTTAAAATTAGTTGGGCTGTGCTTTAAAGTTTATCTTTTTATATTATAGAGCTGATATTACGCAAAAACATGAAAATACTTTAATCGATATCATCATTTTAGCTTTCTTCTTTTGGAGTTTGTGTGCGTAACATCAGTTATAGCGTTGTGTATGGGTTAGTCTACAGGCGTTAATTTTCTTTCTTGTCTTGCCATTACCATATCCCATAATAATGGAACAATAAATAACGTTAATAAGGTGGCCGTTATCAAGCCTGTTACAAATGTTGATGCCATAGAGCCCCACACAATTGAGTAATAAGGAATACCAATAGCCATGGGTAAAAGACCTAAAGTAGTTGTTAAGGTGGTGAGCATTATAGGTCTTAGTCTTACGCGTATGCCCTCGGTGATTGCTTTATGGCGAGATAGGCCGGCGCGATAACTTTTATTCATAAAGTCGACTAGCATGAGCGAGTCATTGACGACGACACCTGCGACACCAATAATAGCCATAAAGCTGTTAATTGTGAATAAGGATTGAGTGAAAAACTTGCCTAAGATAACACCAATTAATGCAAAGATAATGGCGCATAAAATTATGACAGGTTGTAGGTAAGATTGAAATTGAGCAGCTAAAATCAAATAGATAATTAGTATAGCCATAACAAAGGCGTAGGCTAAAGAAGTATAAGATTTTTGTGTGGCTGCAAAATCGCCGGTAAAAATCAGGTTTGCTCCTGGGTAGCTATGGCGTATTTTTTGGTAAAACTCATCTATTTCGTGTAGTACAGTAGCTGTATTGGTAGGGGCTCCTGTTTTGATGTTGGCAACAAAGTTGACCGAGCGCTGTGAGTTATAACGGTTTAGTTCGCCCTCTGCGGAATAACTATGTAGTTGTGCAATATCACCCAAAAGAATAGGGCCCGTTGCATTTTCAATAAAAGGAATTTCTAAAACCTTTTGTAGTGAGGTAATACTTTGGGGAGTAAAGGCTAATTTTAAGTCTATTTCTCCATTATTAAGCCGGTATTTACCAATATATTGACCGTCTAAAACGCTCCCTGCCAGTTGTGTAACTTGACTGTTGTTTAGTTCGTATTCGCTGGTTTTTTCATGGTCAATTTTTATGCTAATAATCTTTTTTAGTTGTCCCTGATCATTTTTTAGGCCAACTAAATAAGGTGTTATAGAGGGTGTTGATTTTAAAAATGTGGCTAATGCTTGGGTGAGTCCATTTATAGATGTTTCATCGCTCCCTATAACTCTTACGCTAACATCTTTACCTGTTACAGGGCCTTCTTTTTGTTCTTGTACATGAATTTGGTAGCCATTATGTGCAAATTTTTCTTTAAGCTTAGTGCGCATATCTTCTAGGTGCTGCATGGGGTCGGTAAAGCTGCGTTTACCTTTTTCGGGGAGTGTGACCATTACAGCCCCATAATTATTACTGTAGATGGGGAGGTAGTTATCGCTAATATAGTATCCTGCAAAGCCTGCCGCTGACTCTACCTTTCCTGGTCCATCTTTAAGTATGTATTGAGAGATTTCTCGTAATTTTTTATCAATTTCTTCTATTGGTGTCTCGGGATTTGCTTGTATATTGACATGATAAACAGAGTAATCACTTGGAAAAAATTGAATTTTTACCAAGGGTAGTTTTCCTGATATGGAAACAGCTAAAATACCAATAGAGGCAATGAACAGAGCGACAATAATGGCTAAGCTGGAGCGACGATATTTAAGTGTTATATTCAGTGTTTTCTCGGTAATGCTGCGAATAGTCGATAAAATAAAATCGTCTTTTTCTAGGCGCGTTGATAGTTTATTACTTTTGCCTGGCCCGTAGTCATAGTAGTGAATAGGGAGAATGATTAGGCATTCAATCAGTGAGGCAGCTAAAGCGTAACATACGGCTATAGGTATTTGTGCGAAGAATTCACCTGTAGATCCTGACATCATTAGCATGGGTAAGAATGCGGAAACTGTAGTGAGTGTTGAAGCAATGACGGGTAAGGCTACTTCTGATGTACCGAAAATAACCGCTTGATCCAAACTCCTTCCTTCTTGAATGTGACGGTAAATATTTTCAGTGACAACAATTGCATCGTCGACAATAATACCGGTGACTAGCACAAATGCGAATAGTGTCATCTCATTAAGGCTATTCCCCGTTAAATGCATCAGGATCATGGTAATCATAAAGGAAAAGGGGATACCTATGGTAATAAGCCCTGCATTCCTGATGCCCATGAAATACCAGATAATGATTGAAACTAGGATCATTCCGGCAAGCATGTTGAGCCCTAGCGTACTGATTCCATCATTGATTTTTATTGTGGAGTCTTGCGTATATGTAATATTTAATTGTTCCTGGTTTATGAGTGGTTTTAATTTATCTAGTGTTGCTAGTATGTCTTTTTTGATGGATAAAGCATCGCCTGCATCGTTTTTAATGACTTTAAGTGCGATGACATTTTTCCCAGTAACGGATGAAATAACAATAGGGTCACGATAATCAAGTTGCGCATTAGTAATTAAGTCTTCTAGGCGAAGAAAACTTGAGTCACCATCTTTGCGGATAATGGATTTGATGACTTGCTCACGATTATTGAATGTTTCATCAACTTTTACTAGGTAGTTTCCATAGGGTGTATTAACACTACCAGCAGGTATTGATATGTTAATTTCTTTTAGGGCCTGAGCAACTTCATTATAGCTAACGCCATAAAGGCGTAATTTTTTAGGGTCAAGGTTGATGTGAAATTCTCTAGTATATTCACCTTCTATTGTAATCTTATTGATGCCGGAGAGCTTTTCTAGGTGTGTTTTTATTTCTTTAGCAATAAGTGTTAAAGCACGGTTATCTTGTGACCCACTAATATTGATAGTGACAACAGGATAAAAGTCATTAACAGTGTAGTTGTCAATAAGTGGAGGGTCTGTTTCTTCGGGGAGTTCATTGACAATATTGAGGATTTTTAAGCGAACTTCGTTAAAAAGCTCTTCATAGTTGGTATCGTCAACAAATTTAAGGTGTACGTATGAGCGTTCAGGGTAAGACGTGGCCTTTAACCATTCTATGTTTTCTATATTATCAAGGCTGTCTTCTATTATTCTAGTGACCAAGGCTTCTACATCACTTGGCGATGCTCCAGGGTAAACTGTGGTAATTACGACTTCACCAAAATTCACATTTGGGTAGCGCTCAACAGGAAGTTCATTGATAGCAAAAAAACCAGCAACAAAAAGTAAAACAAATAAAAGGTTAAAAAAGACTTTTTGTTGTAATGAAAAACGTACTAATGAATCCATATTTTAAGGGTTTTGTCGTTTAAATTGATCGCCAGTTTTAATTTCAGCTGAAGAAATTTTTGCGGTATTTTTGTCTGCATAGCCTTGGAGCATGACGCGTATTCTTTCGCCATTTTTACGGGTCAGCCATACTTCTTCAAAACGTGCATCTAATGCGTCTTTAGGGATTAAGAAATTATTAAGTTTGTCTGAAACATTTAAAGAGAGTTCGGTTCTAATGCCACCACGTTGATACTTTGATGTGTCTTTAATAAGCAAGTCAACGAGGATTTTGTGTGATTGCTGGTCAAATTCTGGAGAAATACGCTCAATATTGACGGGTATTTCCTGTTGATATTCGGGTAGGTAAACTGATAGTTTGTCTTGATTTTGTAGGGCTGTTAGTTCTTCGGCTGTTAAAGTAATAGGAATTAATAATTGGCTGTAGTCGCTAGCTTGTGCAATAGTGACTCCTTCAGTAATCCACTGGCCTGGTTCTATATTTCTTTGGGTTATTTTCCAGTTTTTAGGGGCTTTTATGCAGTGCCTGTTTTTTGTTTCCTGTTGCTTTTGTTTGCGTATTTTTTCGTTTTTTATGGCGCGGTAGGAGTTACCTTTTTGGCGAGTCAAGTCATCCAGTAGGCTAAGTGCAGCACTATTTGTTTTAACTAATTTTTGGTGTCGACTGACTTGTTTACTTAAGAATTTTAAATCGATGCCATGTTGGGCAATACTATTTTGGGTTGAGGCAATATCGAGCTTGATAAAAGTATCATCTAAACATGCAAAAATACCGTCATCAGGAATAGCTTGGCCAATGTCGGCATAAATGTGTGTAACTTTGCCTGGTATTTCGCTGGCAATAGGCATGCTACGCCTTGCTCTGGTAAATCCAGAGATGGTAATAGTTTGAAATGAAGTATGCACTGTGACTAACGAATTTTCGTTTGCATAACTGAGGCTTGTAGTTAGGCAAAATAATAGGGAGAATAGAAGGCTGATGAGGTTTTGTTTATGCATATTCTTCAATTTTTTAAAGTAATAAGATATAACTTTGCTTCAATGTATTATGGTAGAACATCATTTATAGTCAACTGAAATTATGGATTTTTGTATACTCAAAGCGAAAGTCAGATAAAAAATAAGTGTTAAGGGAATTGGTAGAGCTGTTTTATTGTAACCGTTTAGTCCCCCTCCTTAGCAAGGAGGGGCTAGGGGAGGTTTTATTAGAAAAACCTTCACAACCCCTATTTTTCAAAAGGGGAGGTGAACGGTTACGTTTTATTAGATTTTTTCATTAAGTTAGAGGTGATATGCAAGATTTTTCTTTTTATAGTTATCTAACAGGATTGATAGTTTTTATTCTGGTATTGCTGTTAGCGTTTTCTCGGATAAAGAAAAACCCTTTTGTGCCGCAATTTGCTTTGGCGATAAGTGCATCTGCGTTTTGGATGGGACACGTACTTTTTGTCTTGCAGAATGAGACTTTATATATTGCCGATACTTTTGCTTTTGAAACTTTGCGTAATGCAGCTTGGTTTTTTTTCTTAGGTGTTCTACTTTCTAAGCAGTTATTTAATGAGAAATATGCATTTTTTAAAAAATCAAAGCCTTCTATTCTATTAATTATTTGGCTAGTTACGATTTTTGGTGCTGAATTATCGCCAGACATTCTAGATGGCTTGACGCTAATTTTGGGGCAGGATATTCGCTTATTTGCACATGTCAGTTTTGCCATTATCGGTTTAATGTTAGTTGAGCAGTTGTATCGTAGTGTTGCAACTGAGCAGCGTTGGGCGATTAAATATTTGTGTTTAGGTTTATCGGCAATCTTTATTTTTGATTTTATTATTTATAGTAAGTCTTTGTTATTTGGCCAGCTTGATTTCTTGTTGTGGGATGCAAGAGGGTTAATTAACGCTTTATGTGCTCCCTTGCTAGCTATTTCATTTAGCCGTTTACAAGATACCGATAATAAAGTAACTATATCGCGCACTACAGTGGTACATACTACGGTATTATTTGGCGCCGGCTTGTATATGGTTTTAATGTCTTTAGCTGGCTATT
>JAUVAA010000135.1 GCA_030591965.1 bacterium | reverse complement strand
TTGACACTTAACTGCTGCGCCCAAGACGTTGATATTCTCATGCTTATCTCCTGTTTATTCTATTAACCATCAATATTAAAAAAAGCACAATTCATTCCATAAAAATTTTGTCAATTTATATCAACAACATATAAAATATATTTATATAAAATCGTCATTTATTTTCGAGTTTTGAATAGAGGTGTCTAGGAAAATGACTAAGGGTTGCCACCTTATCGACTCTCTTATTGTGGCTACCCACTTAACACGGGACAAACATCACACAACCTCGTTCCAATGCTCTGAGGCTGTGAAAGTTTTTCATAAACCATCTATTATTATATTAGAAGGTTTCAAAAAGTAAAAAGGGAGGCGCATCAGATGAAACCACGGAACTATAAACAAGGGGTTGATCGCCAAAGTATGCCCCTGCCACCAACGCTTGATGAATTCATCGATCAGGGTAATCCTGTTCGAGCTATTGATATCTACGTTGATACACTCAATCTAAAAGAATTGGGGTTTGAGTATAGCCAAGGAGACCTGACAACAGGGCAGCCTCCTTATCCACCAGGAGCGCTACTCAAGTTATACTTATGGGGGTACTTTAACAGGACGAATAGTAGCCGTCGATTGGAGCTAGAAACTTATCGTAATTTAGAGGTTATATGGCTACTTCAAGGGATGAACCCTTGCTATAGAACAATCTGTTCCTTTAGAACTCACAACAAAGAAGCCATCAAACAAGTGGCAGCTGACTATATTTCACTTTGCAAAGAGCTTAATTTATTAGGTGGAAAAGCGGTAGGAATTGACAGTGCTTTTTTTGAAGGGGATGCATCGAAAGCCAGCATCAAAACAAAAAAGCGTTTAGAAAAAGAAAATAATAAATTGAAGCAGAAAATTGATCGACACCTCGCTAAAATGGATGAAGAAGATCAAGCGGATACAATAGAAAATACTGACTTGGAAGCCCTAAAAGAGCGTCAACAATCTTGCCAGAATAAAATAGATAGCTTGAACAAAAGTGGTGAGACCCAATACTCCACGACAGACAAGGATGCACGGATACTAATGAAAAAAACCGACAAAGGCCCAACAGTCGGTTTCAGTCTACAGATCGCCGTGGGCGAAAAAAACAATCTCATCGTCGCTCATGAAGTAGTCAATGACGGGAATGACACTCAGCAATTGGCTAATATAGCCATTAAAGCCAAGAATGCCATGGGTGTGGAGAAGCTTGAAGCACTGGCTGATGCTGGTTATTATAACCAGCAGAAAATAAAAGAATGCCTTGATGCCAATGTAACCCCTTATATCCCTGTTGTTCAAAGAAATCGCCCGATAATGGAGAAGGAGCGGTTCAAACGAGATGATTTTCATTATAACGCTGAGACCGATACGTATATTTGTCCCGCAGGAGAACCATTAAAACATCACAAGAACCAGAATAAAAATGGCAAAATAATGAAGGGCTATGACAGCAGCGCCAAGTACTGTGCAAGCTGCCCAATGCGAGAACACTGTCTCCCTGAAAAAATGCGCTACCGTCAGATTTATCGTTGGGAGCATGAAGAAGTAATTGATGAACATAAAGAGCGAATGGCTAGCGCAGGAAAAGAGCAGATGCAAAAACGCGCCGCTTTAGCAGAACACCCTTTCGGCACTTTAAAGTTGTGGTTGGGTTGGACGCATTTATTGCTCCGTGGCTTTGAAAAAGTCAGGGCAGAAATGAATTTACTCATCACCAGTTATAACTTTAAGCGAGTGTTAAATATTATAGGTGTGGAGGCTTTTTGCGCTTACTGCCAACAGCGAAAAAGAACTGCCAAAATTGATGATAAAGAGGCTATTTTATCGTATTTTTGGTCAATAATAGTGGTTTTATTGATTGTATTTGATTTTTTATTGTCACCGAGAGCTTCGTCAGTGAATTTTATGCATTCAACTTGATAAATTCAGAATTTATCAAGTTGAATAACATATTCTTTCACAGCCTCTCTGCGCTGAAATGCATTGATCAACGCTCTGCGTCACGGAACGCAGAGCGTTCCCACACTAAAGCTAACTCAGCCAATCAAGTTGCACTAAATTACGCTGTACTTGATTGAATATCAGCCCCACCTCAATCACTTTTTTATCTTGATTCAGATACTTTTGCGCGTAAGCTTTATCTTGAATTTGCTGCAAAGCGGAGTTAGGAATTTGTGCTTGATAATCGGTGCTTTTATCCAATTTTATTTCCATAACGTAGATAAAGTCACCCAACATCACCGTCATGTCCGCTTGCCCATGACTGGTAATATCCTCTGCAATAACCGTAGCATTAAGACTGGCAAAAAAAGCGTAAAGAACACTCGCGTAGTAACCTTCGGAGTTAGGTAGCTCGTTGTTAGTGAAATTTCGCCAAGGGATGCTAGCAAAAAGGCGTTGTAACACGGTTTGCAATTGCGGCAGATCGCCTTGATTTAAGCTGTCGAATACTTGATGCTGAATTTTGAGCTTTTCACTGGCTAAGGTTTGAGTATAGCCATTAATTACGTGAGAATTTAAGGCTTGCCTCACCTCCCTATTAGGCACTTTAAGCTGAAACATAAATTGCCCGTTAAAACCGCTATACGCTTTTTCGATCGTTAGATAACCAGACTGAAATAGCAGCGTGACCGGATCGATGCTTTCAATATCAAAAGAATCTAAAATTTCTTCAGAAACTTCTAGTTGTTCTAAATCGGGGAGAAAATAGGCTTTTTGCTGAAATAATTTAATCAAGAAACTGGGGTTTCCGGTTTCAAACCAATAGTTACGATAGCGGTAATTGCCACTGATAAATAACAGGATATCGTAGGGGTTATAAACCGATTCACCTAAAAACTGATAGCCGTTATACCAGTCTTTTAATTGCTGCCAATTTACGTCTTTTAAATGTTTAGAAAATGATGTTTCCAAATCCATTTGTGTATAACCACAAATACTAGCGTAACGCTCATCAAGCGTAATATCCTTTAACTGATTCAAGCCGCTAAATAAACTAACTTTCGAGAATTTAGTTACGCCCGTCATAAAGATAAATTGCAAGTGCGCATCTTGACCTTTGAGCACTGAATAAAGATTTTTTAACCCTTCCCTTACTTCTGCCGCGCGTTCTGGGTAATCAATATTATCCAAAATTGGCTTATCATATTCATCGACTAATACAATGACTTTCTGGCCATATTTTTCACGAGCTTGTACGATAACATCTCGAAAAAAACCAGGAATATCATTATTAACTGCACTCGCAGTAACGCCTAATCGCTGTTGGTTTTCTGTCAATAATTTGTGGATACGTATATCCAACATGGCCCGAGATTCAATAACCCCATCAGCAAAATCAAACTTGATCACTGGATAGGTTTTTGACCAATCCCATTTATCTTCAATATACAAGCCTGAAAATAAATCCCGATTACCTTCAAATAACTCTTTAAAAGTATCAACTAATAAACTTTTCCCAAAGCGCCGTGGCCGCGAAAGAAAGAATCGTGCAGGCTGTTGCACCATTTGCCAAATTAATGGGGTTTTATCGATATACACCATGTCATTTTCACGAATGGAGGATAGCGTATTGATGCCGATAGGTAAATTTTGCATCTTTGTTTTAGGGTTCATAATTTAATGACTAGCATATTTCACATATACACTCATAAACTCCGCCCGTACTGAGCAGCGACTGTTTGAGTATCTAATAATGCCTGTTGCACCAAAGCTTCGGGCACGTCTGTATTTTGACTTAAGGCAATCACTTTAACAATAATGGTAATATGTTCAGCACTCATAGCCTGCTTCGGCAGCACCTCACTATATAGCCAAATAGTTGCTTTTTCGAGCGTGGGAATTTTCTTTTGATCACTGGCATCTGTGGCTATAGCCAATAAGGCAGCCACTAAAATATCCATAACGCCAGCGTAACACTGTTGATTAACTAATAGTTCTGCTGAGTGTAATTTCTCTTTAGCTATTTTAAGTAATGGATTTTTTTCTGCTTCAGATTCTTCGCGCTGATAAAAGGCGGTCGCCTTAACAAATGGCGAAGCGCCCCCTAAGCGCTGTAAGGCAGTAAAAGTTTGCACATCCAAAACAACAACAGGTAAATCATCACTTGATAATGCTTGCGCTTGGCTTTCATCGTCTAACTCAGCACTCAGAACAATAACGACTAGCCCACCACCTGCGCCAATTATGCGCTCAATACGCTCATTAAATGTCACTTGCACTTTACTGATTAACTGCTTAATAGGCGTATCATCATCACCTTGGTCAGCATTCAACTGCTCTATTTTTTCAATTTTTGCATCCGTATTTACATCGTCAACAATGGACTCAGGTGACTTTAACTCTGCTGGTTTTATTTCACCTGTTTCTGGATCGACAATGCCTAATTCTTCAATAATACTGTGCAGCATTTTTTTAGAAACACCAACTACATCTTCTGAACCTTCAGGGTTAATAACATTATCAAATAAGTCGCGCTTGCCTCTGACCAAACTGGCAACCTGTTGCTCATAAGAATCTTCGGCCAATAACAGAAAAATCTGCACTTTCTCTTTTTGACCTAAGCGGTGAATACGTCCGATACGCTGTTCCAATACGCCAGGATTCCAAGGCATATCGAGATTAATCAGCGCGGAACCTGCTTGTAAATTTAAACCAACCCCACCGGCATCCGTGGAAATAAACACCTGTATCGCATCATCGTGCTGAAATTTTTCCATTAATTTTCCACGCTGATTGGTAGGCACGCCACCATGTAAGCGCACACAACCTAAACCTAACGAGCGCACCAAAGACTCAACCATCTCAGTCATCAATGTCCACTGGGAAAACACCACTACTTTACGGTTACTTTGTAGACACAATTCTTCTAATAAACGTTTCACCTCATCTAACTTAGGCGAACCTTCTGTTACTTTATCTACTAAACCAGCCGCATTACAAGCCATGCGCGCTTGCTGCAAAGCAGACATGAGTCGATTAGATTCACCAGGTGTTAATGGTCTGCGTTTCGCTATGTTGGCGATTAATCCCGCTGCTGACATCGCCGAACAGTGTAGATCCTGCTGCGCTCTGGTCATCGGAATATCCAAACGCACTTCAGTTCGACCTGGCAATTGATCGCTAACCAGACTACGGTTACGTCTGAGCATTACCGAACTAATCCGCTGGCGTAATTCTGACAAATTACGATAACCAATGACTTTACCGCGCTCATCGGTGATATGAAAATCTAGCAAACAACGCCATAAAGGCCCGAGTACGCGCGGGTCAACGACTTGCATTAAACTGTATAAATCTTCTATGCGATTTTCCAGAGGCGTTCCCGTCAAAACAAACACATAGCGCGTTGAAATTAATTTAATCGTTGCAGCAATTTTGGTACGCCAGTTTTTAATTTTTTGCGCTTCATCTAAAATCAACAAATCTGGTTTTAAAGTTTCACCAATAACACTTAAGTCCCGCAAAACCAGCTCATAATTAACCACAAAAAATAAGGCATCCGCACGATATTGCACCTGCCGCCCTTCAACACTACCTTGAATTATTTGCACTGTTTGCGTGGTAAATTTTTCAATTTCCCGTGCCCACTGCTGTTTTAATGAAGCGGGACAGACCACTAAGACTTTTTTAACTCCTGCATGTTCAGCCATCCAAATCGAGGCGGCAATGGCTTGCAGGGTTTTTCCCAAACCCATATCATCAGCCAATAACGCTCGACCTCGCGCCGCCAAAAAAGCGACACCTTCAACTTGATAAGGAAATAAACGCACTTGAATGTCAGGCAAAATGCCATTTGCCTGTTTAATTTGTCGTGTTATTTCCTGGCCGCGCAGTTGCTGTAGTGCATCATCGGTGCACTGCTGCACATAACGTAAGGCATCTTCCCCGATAATCAAATCAGAATGCTTACTAAATTTTTCGAAAAAATACTGGAAATCTTCTGGCAAACGGCCTTTAAAACGCTGATCCAGATCAAAGAACTCTTTTAATTCAGAGGCTAATTCCGTATTCAGCGATTGCGCTTTATGCAAACGAATTACCGCTTCTGTCGCTGATTCCCATGAAAGGTACACAAAAGAAACTGGCGCACCCTGCGCTACTAAATCCTTATAGCCCTTTTGTTTTTTAGCATGATGCAAAACCGCTTCTATATGTTTACAAGTACCTAAACGATTAGTTGCCAAGTCGGGGCAAGTACAAAAATTCTTACGCTGATCCAGCGATCGAATTGACACTTGATAATTGATTTTTCTAAAGGTACTAGAGATCAACGACTCCGCCTCCCAAACCCCAAAAGCCAAGTTACCGCTGAGTAATTTTACATTGACTTCATTACGCCCTTTTTTAACCCGTTCTTTAATTGCTTCATTAATCGCGCCACCAAAATTCTCTTCCTCCTTATTAATACAAAGTTCAGCATAACTATATAAGGTTGCAATAACATGCTTACAAATCTTATCTTCAGACGCGCAATCACACTCAGCATGCAATTCGCCCTGATTATCTTGGGATAACTCCACCCAATAAGGGTGATCATTTAAAGACCCTTCTACCTGCGCAGTTAAAAACTCCTCTTGCGCATCAAGCGCAAAAACACGCTTTTCAGTAAAGTAAGCGAGTCCTCGCTTGACTGTTTCTCGGCTCGCAAGCGCATTTAATTGATCGGTATCGTAAAGGAAAAAATTTGGCGTCATGATATGTCGGGGCTTAAAGGAATCAACAAAGATAATCGCAACTATCAAGCATTTCGGCCTTTATAGTCTCGTCATCGAAATAATAGCACAGCAAAATGCTTGTTTTTTATAAAAGGAGCTTTATGCTTTTAAGAGTGAGCAATCAATGTTACGCAGTTTTAGCATTATTGATTATCGGGGCATTTGTGGAAGGCTTGCCATATATTACTGCTTAATTTTCTGGTTTAGCATAAACCAAAACATCGTCATTATTGATCTGATAATAAATATCTTCCACTTGCACGGTCACGCCAATCGATGCAAAGCTAATACTATCGCCCAGATAATAATATTCCGCCTGCCAACCACTGCTGCGCGTAAAGACTTCTATTTCCGCTTTATCTTGCTCAATTAAGACATATTCCTGCAATGTAGGCAAAGCTTGATAAGCTAATCTTTTAATAGTTTTATCAATACGCCGGGTAGAGGGCGAAAGTACTTCGATAACAATAGTTGGTTTAGTTTTGTAGAACTCACTTTCCTTGTCGTTATTATCACAAACCACCATCACGTCAGGATAATAAAAATTATTTTGCGCTTTGACTTTCATATCATTAATGTAAGTAGTACAAGGCACATTCATACGCTTTAAAGCATTCCTAAGCTCAGCAAACATATTACCAGCGGCTTTATTATGCTTATCACTTGCCCCAGTCATCGCATAAATATAGCCATCTATTAGCTCATGCCGTACCAGAGCATCTTGTTCGGCATCGAGATATTCATTTTCAGTTATTTGCGATTCAACAGAATGAGCCAACATAGCTTTCTCCATAATAAGTACTTTGATTACTTAATTTTACCTTAATCTTTATAACCCATCTTTTATTATTGATACTATGCCTCTAAAGCAATGATATTATACAAAGAAAATCAACTGTGCTCTGACTAAGCGATTTGAAAAATAATAGATTTACCCATTCAACCTATCAGTTATTCGAAATACCTACTTATGAATTTTTGGGAAACAAAAAAATTATCAGACATGACCACTGAAGAGTGGGAATCTTTATGTGATAGCTGCGGCAAATGTTGCCTGAATAAACTCGAAGATGAAGACAGTGGAGATATCTTTTTCACCAGTGCAGTTTGTGATTTAATTGATTTAGATACCTGTCGTTGCACACGGTATTCTGAACGCACAACCTTAGTCCCCGAATGTATAGATTTAAAACAACATGATTTTGCTGAATACACTTGGCTTCCAGCAACTTGTGCTTATCGGCTACTCACCGACGGCAAAAAATTGCCCAATTGGCACCCATTAATTTCCGGCACGCAAGAAAGCGTACAAGATGCAGGCGTTTCGATTAGTAGCTTTGCAATGAAAGAATCTCAAGTCGATGATTTAGAAGATCATATTATTGAGTGGCTGGAGTAATAACACCGCCCAACAAAGAATGTGCAGCTCAATCATTAAGGAATTACCAAAATTTTGTGGGAGTCAGTTTAATCGCCTAGTCGTGGCTAAAGAGGCTGTGAAAGTATTCAGTATAATCCCCCTCCTTATCAAGGAGGGGCTAGGGGAGGTTTTATATTTAATAAAAATCTAAATAATATCAAAGACCTATGTTTTTATAGATCCCCCCTCA
>JAUVAA010000174.1 GCA_030591965.1 bacterium | reverse complement strand
CGTATTTATTGATTAAAGCTTGCTCTAAAAATAATACCGGATATTTAGCGCTAATGCGTAGCCAGAGGTCATAGTCTTCGCACGCAGGCAGGTTTTCATCGAACAGACCGACATCGTCAAAAACTGAACGGTGTATTAATGTTGAGGAGGGAGATATAGCGCATAAAGGCAGGCAGTGCGCAAATATCCAGCCGCCGGTTTTTTTGTACTTGTTCATAGCATTCACGCGTACGCCATTACGAATCCATATTTCTTCGGTGTGGCAGAGCTTTATTTCTGGCGCTTGTTGTAAGGCCTTTATTTGTGTTTCTAGCTTTTCTGCAAACCAAGTGTCATCAGAGTCTAGTAAGGCAATCCACTCGCCTTTTGCCTGCCGTATACCATTATTTCTAGCGGCGCTGACACCTTGATTGCTTTGGTAAAGGTATTGTACTTGTGGGAATTCAGTTTTGACCATTTCAGCGCTTGCATCAGTAGAGCCATCATCAATAACAATAATTTCATCGGGCAATAAGCTTTGCTGTAAGACTGAGTCTAGCGCTCGCTTTAGCGTTGCTTGTCGATTAAAGGTGGGAATAATAAGAGAAATGTTCATAGATAGGAGCTTTTTCTAAAAGCGTATGATGAGCTAGGGACTGAAAAAAGAGTTATTTTAGCGCAAGTTCTGCCGTTAGAAATGATTAGCTAAATAAAATAGTGACTGGCTCAGGGTAAGCTTAATTTTACATGATTTTCGTTAATGGGTTATATGCCTCAAAGGAATAAGGGATATAACTTATTCTTAGCTTAAAATAAGCCTAAAATCATTGATTTTGTTGAGTTTTTACTAGGCAAACAAGTAAGTAATGCAGGTACTATGCCAAGAGTAGCGGCAAATTGTCGCGCGTCAAAATGACACATTTTCATACGCAAAGAATCCTCGTAAACTAAGTCCAACTTTGAATGCGTTCCTTTTCTAGGAAATCAGAGCTACTTCCTTCCTCTTATGCGGCTTCTGGCCGCATTTTTTTTTAGGACATTCATCATGCAACGTACCTATTATTTTCCCAACTCCCCAGCTACTTCTTCTACAGAGCGCCATAATCATATTGCTTATCATGAAGCAGGACATGTCGCTGCTATTTATATCCGTAATCGTGAACTGCAATTGCCACCGGTTTTCTTTGAAATAAATTTTAATCGAAATGAGTGCGCGGAATACCCTTTTTTTGCCAAAGTTGAAGGTGGACGCTTAATTGATAACTTACCGGTTGCTGAAATTGAAAATACCTATTTAGATTTAGGCGCAGAAAAATACAGCTTACAACAAGCTTATGAAGCCGATGTAATCAACTTGCTTGCAGGCCCTTTGGCGGAAACTAAATTTGTTGCACTACGTGATGATGAGGTATTCAATCCACAGTTGGTGAATATTAAGGCCTTAAATAACTATGGTGGGCACTCTGACTTAGAGCAAGCCTATGCTTATTTGGAGTATTTTATTAGCGATGCTAGAGAGCGAGAATTAAAAGTAGAATATCTTTTTATACGCGCGTTTCAATTTATTAATCAACCTAAAAATTGGCAGTGCATCGAGAATTTTGCCCGCTATATTTT
Source organism: bacterium (assembly GCA_030591965.1). Lineage (GTDB taxonomy): Bacteria > Pseudomonadota > Gammaproteobacteria > Methylococcales > Methylomonadaceae > Methyloprofundus. Next base: position 4,807 of record JAUVAA010000174.1, on the reverse strand, counting down.
AAGTAATGAGCAAGCTAATATTTCATGTGAAGAAGCCAGTCTTGTTTTTGATAAGGTCTTAGCAAGTTGATTTTTCGCTTGATGAGTTATCTAGCTGATTTTGGATAAATCGCTAAAAGCTACCAAAAGCCTGCGCATTGATTTCATTACGCAATAAATTCAAAATGTCTTTACCAGTTGCTGGTGCCGACTCAGTTAAATCAAGTTTTTTATCCCCTGCTAATAGCGCCCTTTTATTTAATAAGCTTTGCAATTGCATTTTTTCATTACTGCTAAAGCGCCATTGGCTAATAATTCCTGTATATTCCGTTATATCTGTAGTCTGAACTAGACTCGCTAATTCAGTCAGTTGCTGATAATAGTTGTCAATAACTGGTAGTGCAATTTTGATCCATTCGCTGACTTGTGCGGGCTTAATTTGCGTGCTGGCATTATCTTCATTATCAGAAATAACCTTAATGCATTGGATTAATTCACTGGAGCTAAAGCGGATTGCTGTTTCATAAAAGGCGGAGGCTTCCATTTCATAAAGTGTATCAGCGGAATAATTTAATTGTGCCTGGCTCACCGTGGTGATCAGTTGTGTTGCACAAGGTGGGAAAGTGACTAATTGTGGGTAAAAACTACGGCCGCTGTCATGATCAATAATTTTTTGTGCAGAAAATATCGTACCTAAAGCATAGTCTTTATGCCCTGCAATGCCGATATTTAGCATGACCGGCAAAGAGTCTGTAGGAAATAAAGCTAAGGTATAGCCTACGCCTGCAGCTATCGCTGATTTGCCCAAGCCTGTTACTGTCAGTGTGATATTTGTACCTCGATAAATAGTAAAGGCACTCACCGATAATTCTTTTTTTAATTTAAAGTACTCAATTAAGGGTTTAGCCTCACAAGGTAAGGCTGCAAAGAAGTAACAGGAAGATTTAGACATAAGCTCAGAAGTATCAGATAAAGCCATTTTTAGTAATCGCGACGGATAAAATATATCCGAAACAAGCTAAGGCCAGTGCAAAAGCTCCCCAACGTCTTATTCCTGCATTACGCATTGCCATTACACCAAAACCTACATAGACCAATAGCATAATGAATTTTGTCACAATCCAGCCATATTCTCCCGCCAGCCAATTGCCTTGAAAGACGAGAGCGATACCACTTAGCAATAAAATGGTATCGATCACATGGGGGGCTATTTTAGCAATTTTGACTTGTAACAAGGCCGGTTTAAATTCTGCAAGCATAATGCGAATAATAAAGCTGCTTACCGATAATAAGATAAACAGCATGTGCATGGATTTAATCATTATTTTTCCTTTAGTGAGAATGTAGCTACGCACAATAGTAATGCGTAGCTAAGAGTAAAAGTTTATTTCATTTTATTATATAGCCACGTAAAGCCATCTTTTATCAGTGTAAATAGCTTAGGAAAAATTTCTCTTCTTAATTTCCCACCTATAAGCGCCAGGCTATTTAAACCAAACCCTGTAATTACTTTTAATCTACGCTGACAAGCAGAGCCATTTTCACAAAGCCATGGGTTATTCATAAACCACATTTCTTTTATAGAAACAATCCACATAAATGCAAATGAAGCTCCCATACCCGCACCAGCAACCATAATTAATGACGCAAACATAGGGTGTAACTTAGTTAGCCACCAGGATAAAATATCAATAATAAGAAAGGCATACGGCATACCGATTGCAATACTTTTATATTTGCTTGAGGCTGTGGTTGAGAAGCTAAAAATCAGCCCGATGAACATAAAAATAAAACTGATACCAAATAAATGGATATGAGAAACTCGCGTTAATGAAGAAAATGTTGCTCCCTCATCCTCTTTAGTTACTTCCTCTAAGTTTTCAAATTGAGTGAAATCTGGAATCCCTGATGCGCTTTCGTTGTGACACATCACGCACTTTTTATCGATGATTTTATCGATTTTTAAATTTGTAAACTGATACTCATCAGCGCCATCACGTACCCACTGCATGATGGCAAAGTTTTCTTTCTCAGTCGCTTTATTTTTCATAGAGCCAGTTAGCTTTTTCTCTAACACTGTTCCCGAGCGGTTGCCGTAATAACTATAGACGATATCATCAATAGATAAGCCAAATTTCCCATCAGCCATGCCGTGGGTAAATAAAATTTGGATTAAGGCGAAAAGATAACCGATAGCCACGGTCGTTAAATAGCCAGTAAACAAGACTTTTACTGGCGTGTCGAGATCGCTCAGAGTAATTTTAAAGTTAGACATAGTCGGGTAGATAGGATTGTATATTAGAAATCTCTATTTTAGCTGATATATAGAATTTCGGCTAAAATTCATTGTCTTAGCTAGGTTGTTTTTTTATTATAAATAGCAACTAAGATACGTGATTATCAGATAATGTCCGTATAATATCGGCTAACGATAAGCAATACTTTTTACGAATATAGGTGTAATAACAATGATGACAATGGATGATAGAGATGGCAAAATCTGGATGGATGGCGAATGGGTTGAATGGCGTGATGCAAAAGTACATGTCTTGACTCACACCTTACATTACGGGGCTGGTGTTTTTGAAGGGTTAAGAGCCTACCATACCGATCAAGGACCAGCTATTTTTAGGCTAGAAGAGCATACTGACCGTCTATATCGTTCGGCACACATCCTGAATATGGAGATCCCTTTTTCTAAAGAAGAGATTAACCAAGCACATAAAGATGCTATTAGTAAAAATAACTTAGATAGTGCTTATATTCGCCCTATGTGTTTTTACGGCTCTGAAGGTATGGGCTTACGTGCCGATAATCTTAAAGTCCATGTCATGATTGCCGCGTGGAGTTGGGGGGCTTATTTAGGTGCGGAAAGTATGGAAAAGGGCATTCGCATTAGAACGTCGTCTTATAATCGTAAACATATTAATAGTACGAAGTGTAAAGCTAAAGCAAACGGTAATTACATTAATTCTATCTTAGCTTTACAAGAAGCATTATCTGCAGGCTACGATGAGGCATTACTACTTGATCATCAAGGTTGTGTTGCTGAAGGCAGTGGTGAAAATCTATTTATCGTGCGCAATGGTGTTATTTATACGCCAGATACCACTTCTGCATTAGAAGGTATTACTCGCGAGACTATTATGACGATTGCCAAAGAACAGGGTCTCGAGGTAATAGAAAAACGTATTACACGTGATGAAGTTTATGTTGCTGATGAAGCTTTCTTTACGGGGTCTGCTGCTGAAGTGACGCCAATTCGTGAATACGATGACCGTAAAATTGGTTCAGGATCGCGTGGACCTATTACCGAAAAAATTCAGACTTTATACTTTGATTATGTGCATGGTCGTAGATCTGACCATGAAGAGTGGTTGGCGCGAATTAAATAAAGAATATTGAGCTTAATAAAGAGCACAGAGAAAGAACTAAATCTCTGTGCTTTCTGTGTTTGTAGCTTTATTTAAAGCCCATACTGCTGTTGGTACTCCTTGATAGCTTCGATATTCATACCATAAGAGTCACCAGCCTCAATAAATTCAATAATATGCTCTAAAGCAATAATTGAAACTACCGGCATATCAAAGCGCTGGCTCACTTCTTGTATTGCCGAAATATCATTTTCGCCTTTTTCTTGGCGGTCTAACGCAATTAATACGCCTGCGGGTGTTGCGCCAGCATCGTTAATAATCACTACCGATTCGCGTACTGAAGTTCCCGCGGTAATTACATCATCCAAAATCAAGACATTGCCTTTTAAAGGCGCGCCTACTAAATTGCCACCTTCACCATGGTCTTTTGCTTCTTTACGGTTAAAAGAAAAGGGGATGTCGCTGTCTTGCATGTGTGCATAAGCGATCGAGGTAGTGCAAACTAAAGGAATGCCTTTATAAGCTGGGCCATATAAAATATCGACTTTTATTTTAGAATGAATGAGCGCTTGAGCGTAAAACTCACCTAATTTTGCTAATTGAGCGCCAGTGTTAAATAAGCCAGTATTAAAAAAATAAGGGCTGATACGGCCTGATTTTAAGTGGAATTGTCCAAATTTTAAGACGCCACATTCAAGCGAGTATTGAATAAATTGTTTTTGATAATCAAGCATTATTAAACCTTTGTTATATGTTTAGTAGTGATAACGTAATTGAGCAATCATAATAGTATTATCGGTCACTTTGTATACAATTCTATGCTCATCATTTATGCGTCTTGACCAAAAGCCAGATAAGGCATGCTTCAAAGGCTCTGGTTTGCCAACTCCTTCAAAAGGACTACGCTGAATCTCTTTAATGAGCGTATTAATTCTTTTTACAATAGCTTCGTCTGTTTTTTGCCAGTAAAGGTAGCTGTCCCATGCTTTAGGTGCAAAGGTAAGGTTTATTCAATGAGTTCTCGCTTAACGCCTTTATCAGCTTCAAGTTCTGCAATAGACTCAAGCAAATTACGCGCATTTTCAGGCGAACGAAGAAGATAGGTTGTTTCTTCCATCGATTGATAGTCCTCTAAGGAAAGCATAACGACGGGAGATTCTCGTTTTCTGGTAATAATGATAGGAGCATGGTCATTGCATACTTGCTCCATCGTTTTGGATAAATTTGCTCGCGCAGCAGTATAGCTTATAGCATCCATAAGAACCTCATTCACTAATGGTACGGATTAAAGTACATGCAGTATAGTCATACATAACGAAGAAATCTAGCCGGCTATTTAAAGGGCATCAGATTTTAGCATCAGGAACCAAGAAATTTTTCTAAAATACTGTCCAAAAAGTGCCAGCCTTTTTCTGAACAATAATACTGTTGTTGGTGTTGAACTAATAAGCCTT
>JAUVAA010000085.1 GCA_030591965.1 bacterium | reverse complement strand
CCATCAGCGGTAGGTTATCAGCCTACGTTAGCTGAAGAAATGGGTGTATTACAAGAGCGTATTACTTCAACTAAAAAAGGTTCAATTACTTCAATCCAAGCGGTATACGTACCTGCGGATGATTTAACTGATCCATCGCCTGCAACCACTTTCGCGCATTTAGATGCAACGGTTGTATTGTCTCGTCAAATTGCTGAATTAGGTATTTATCCTGCGATTGATCCATTGGATTCAAGTAGTCGCCAGTTAGATCCTTTAGTGATTGGTCAAGTACATTATGATGTAGCTCGTGGCGTACAGGGTATCTTGCAGCGTTATAAAGAACTACGCGATATTATTGCGATTCTTGGTATGGATGAGTTATCTGAAGAAGATAAATTAACGGTAACAAGAGCACGTAAAATACAGCGTTTCTTATCTCAGCCTTTCTTTGTAGCGGAAGTATTTACTGGTTCTCCAGGAAAATATGTTTCACTTAAAGATACTATCATTGGTTTCCAAGGTATTATTGCCGGTGAATACGACGACTTACCTGAGCAAGCGTTCTATATGGTTGGTTCCATAGATGAAGCGGTTGAAAAAGCGAAAAAAATGTAAGTTGTTAACTTATAGGTAATATTATGACCATGACAGTACATGTAGATATCGTAAGTGCAGAACAGGAGATCTTTTCAGGAATGGCTGAAATGGTTTTTGCTCCTGCTGAACTTGGCGAAGTAGGTATTACACCGCGTCATGCGCCATTAATATCTAAGTTAAACCCTGGTGAAGTTCACGTAAAAGTGAGCGAAAAAGAATCTCAGGCGTTTTATGTTTCTGGTGGATTATTAGAAGTTCAGCCACATTTAGTGACAATACTTGCTGATACGGCCATTAGAGCAAAAGATATTGATGAAGCAGCAGCTTTACAAGCGAAAGCAGCAGCAGAAGAAGCGTTAAATGATAAGTCTGGTAAGATTGATTATGCAACTGCTCAATCTCAGTTAGCTCAAGCTATGATGCAATTAAGAACCTTAGATAGACTCAAAAAACGAGGCCACTAGGTTTAGTATACGTTCAATAAGAAAGCTCGATAGCGGTTTCGTTATCGGGCTTTTTTTGTTTAAAAGATTAAAAATAATTTACACATCTGTTTTAGTCGAAAATATTCTTTATTGAAGGTTTCTTGGTATTGCTTTATTACAGAGCAATGCTTGCTATAATTTAAACAAAATCTCCTCCCCCCGACAACTTAAGGAAATATTGACATGACTTTGAAAACGCTTATCTTAGCGGCTGGGCAAGGCACGCGAATGCGTTCGGCTCGCCCAAAAGTGTTACACGAAATTGCAAACCGTAGTTTATTGCAGCATGTTTATGATACAAGTAAATTGATAGAGGGCAATGAGGTTATTGTTATTTATGGTCATGGCGGAGAGTTAGTTAAGCAGACCTTGTCTATCCTAGATGTTCAGTGGATAGAACAAAAACAGCAGTTAGGTACTGGGCATGCGGTCTTACAAGCTGATGGATTGATTAAAAATGATGATACCGTGCTAATTTTGTATGGCGATGTACCTTTGTTAACTAAGCAGTCGATTGATCGCTTATTAAGTAATGTGACCGAGCAATCAGTGGCATTATTAACAGTGAACTTAGATAAGCCAACTGGTTACGGGCGCATTGTCCGAGATAAGGAAGGGAATGTCACAAAAATTACTGAACATAAAGATGCAACGGAACAAGAGCAACTGATTAAGGAAGTTAATACTGGAATCCTCGCGGTAAAAGGTGGAAAGTTAAAAAACTGGATTGCCCGCTTAGATAATAGTAACGCTCAACAAGAGTTTTATTTGACGGATGTTATTGAAATGGCTGTGAATGAAGGTATAACGATTAAAACAAGTCAGCCAGAACACCCCGATGAAGTACTTGGCGTTAACAATCGTAAACAGTTAAGTTACCTAGAAAGAGCTTATCAATTAGCTCAGGCCGATAAATTAATGGAAGTCGGTGTGACTTTGTCTGACCCTGCAAGAGTAGATTGTAGAGGAACCTTTGTGTCCTTGGGTCAAGATGTTTCAGTTGATGTGAATGTTATTTTTGAAGGTAATAATCGTATCGGGAATAATGTAAGTATCGGTGCTAATACCATTATTAATAATTCGGTAATAGCTGATGATGTACAAATCCTAGCGAATTGTATTATTGATAATGCCGTGGTTGGAGCGGGTAGTAAAATAGGCCCTTTTGCTAGATTACGGCCACAAGCTGAATTAGCAGAGCAAGTACATATCGGTAATTTTGTCGAAATCAAAAAATCAACTGTCGCTAAAGGCAGTAAAATTAACCATTTAAGTTATATTGGCGATGCTTCTGTTGGTAGTGGCGTTAATATCGGTGCCGGTACGATTACCTGTAATTATGATGGGGTTAATAAATTTCGTACTGTCATTGAAGATGGTGCTTTCATCGGCTCTGATACTCAACTGATAGCACCAGTTACTGTAGGTAAAAATGCCACGATTGGTGCAGGTTCTACGATTACAAAAGATACACCTGACGAACAGTTAAGCTTATCCAGAGCAAAACAAATCAGTATACAAAGCTGGCAACGTCCAGTAAAAAAGGAGCAATAATATGTGTGGTATCGTCGGTGGAATTGCCCAAAGAAGTGTCGTCCCTATCTTACTTGAAGGACTAAAGCGACTAGAGTACCGAGGCTATGACTCGGCTGGATTAGCTGTTGTTGCCAATGGTGACATTTATCGTCAAAGAGAAATAGGCAAAGTCAAAGGGCTTGAGGATTTATTAACGGCCGAACCTTTCTCGGGAAATGTAGGTATTGCACATACGCGCTGGGCAACACATGGAAAACCGAGCAGGCAAAACGCACACCCACATATTTGCAATAATAAAATAGCTATCGTACACAACGGTATTATTGAAAATCACCAAGCTTTACGAGAAGAGCAAAAAGCCCAAGGTTATACCTTCACCTCTGAAACAGATACTGAAGTGATTGCACACCAGGTTTATCATGAACTTGAAAATGCGGGTAGCTTGTTGCAAGCAGTAAAAAACACTATTAAACACTTAGAAGGTGCTTATGCTCTAGGTGTTATTAGTAAAGAGGATGAAAATACCTTAATCACTTGCCGTAAGGGGAGCCCTTTAGTTATCGGTGTTGGTTTTGGAGAGTATTTTATTGCTTCCGATGTAGCGGCGCTTTTACCTGTCACGCAGCGCTTTATTTTTTTAGAAGAAGGAGACGTTGCTGAGCTTAAAATTGATAGTTTAGTTATTTATGACAAAGATGACCAAATTGTCGAACGCCCAATTAAAGAAAGTACTGTAAAAGCAGATGCAGTAGATAAAGGCGAGTATCGCCACTATATGCTCAAAGAAATTTACGAGCAACCTAATGCTATTGCCGAAACGTTAGAAGGTCGCTTTATTGGAAATAAATTACAAGATAGTGCTTTCGGGCATAATGCGGCAGAGGTTTTTGATAAAATTAAGTCAGTTCAGATTTTGGCATGTGGTACTAGTTATCACTCGGGCTTAGTGGCTAAATATTGGTTCGAGAAATTAGCGCGCGTACCCTGTAATATCGAAGTGGCTAGTGAGTTTCGTTATCGCGAGCCGGTTTTATCAGAAGATACCTTAATTGTTACCATTTCTCAATCGGGTGAAACTGCTGATACGCTAGCTGCTTTATTAGAAGCAAAACGCTTAGGAGCTAAATATTCACTATCAATTTGTAATGTGCCGGAAAGCTCTTTAGTTAGGGAGTCGGATCTTCTGCTAATGACGCGTGCCGGCCCAGAAATCGGTGTTGCTTCGACTAAGGCATTTACAACGCAGTTAGTTGCTTTAATGTTGCTGGTAATTGCAGTGGGTAGACGATTTTCTTTAAATGAAGAAACAGAAGCAGAGATAAGCACCGAATTATTTAAGTTACCACGTATTGTTGAAGATGTTTTGCAGATTGATGCAGAAATAAAAGTATTGTCAGAGCAATTCTCAGAAAAGAATCATGCTTTATTTTTGGGCAGAGGAACACATTATCCAATAGCAATGGAAGGCGCATTAAAGCTGAAAGAAATTTCATATATTCATGCAGAAGCCTACCCCGCTGGTGAATTAAAACATGGTCCTTTGGCGTTAATTGATGCAGAAATGCCAGTAGTTACTGTTGCACCTAATAATGGTTTATTGGAAAAGTTAAAATCTAATATACAGGAAGTGAGTGCGCGCGGCGGACAGTTAATTGTTTTCCTGGATGAGTCAATTGCTACGGAGGAAGATGAAAATGTACAGATTGTACGCGTCCCTAAAGTGAATAACTTAATAGCGCCGATTGTTTATATAATACCGTTACAATTACTCTCCTACCATGTGGCTATATTGAAAGGTACGGATGTTGATCAGCCAAGGAACTTAGCTAAGTCGGTTACTGTGGAGTGAGGCTCAAATTTTGAGTAGTAGGTTTTATTTTAGAAAAGCTGTTTGAAGCTAAAGTCAGGGATGTCGGTACTAAATGTGGCTGAACGATTGTTAAAATAATAACGTATATTAGCTGCAAAAAAGTAATCGGAGTAATTTCCAGTTTGCCGGAATCCACCGCCTCCAGCTATTTGAATATTAGAGCTTAATAGCCAGGCACCTTTTAGCTCTAAGTCGAATGTTGCACCTAATTCGCTATTTTTGGAATATATTCCGTTATTTTGGAGGTTTTTCTCCGCTAAGTTTTGTAGGCTTGAGTTTGTGGGGAAATAGGATGACTGTGATTCAGTGAACGACTGAAACCCTGCGCTTGCTTGTCCTTTGATGATAAAAGACTTTCCTTCTTCAGTTAAGAAGTTAAGCGATGCCCCTATATTATAGAATAGTTGTGGGCTGAAATAACCACCATGCCCTAAGGTAAAGTGACTCAGGTTTTTATTGTAGTGTTGAATTGAACCGCTTGGGCCTAAAGTAAAATAATCAAAATGCTTTAGGTGAAAGTTATAGCCAAAACTGATACTTTGGCTAATATCCATGTTATTAGCAACCTTAGTTCCGCTCAAAAAAGCAGCTTTTGATTGGCTGTATATATTCCAGTGCTGATTTAACTCAACTAAAGCGGTTGCCTTTAAACCTGTGCTGCTAACCCGGCCCCATTGTTCATGACTGTAAGGATCTTTCATACCCGTATAAGACAAAATTGATTGGCGAATAGGTTCTGAAAACCCTTCGATTTCCCAGAAACCACGTTCCGAATGCTTTCTGAAGCCAATAGTCCAAGTGATGGTAGGGTCTAGGATACCGTCAGTAGGTGTACTACCAATAGAAAAATAGGGGCTAAACCTCCCTGATAGATGGTAATTTAGCTGAGTGTATAAGCCGTTGGATAATGAATTTGTAAAAGGGCTAAAGCAAGGTTTTAGTTGGTTACTGTTAGGGGTAAGCCCTATACTACCAATAGATCGGCAATCTTGCTCACTGACTCTGCCGCTATATAGCTCACTACGAAAAGCATGTAGACTAAATTCATGGCTCTTAGCAAACACATACCGACCACCAACAAGAGGTATTTCTTTAATTTCTAATCGGCTCGTACCTGTATCGCCACTTTTACTACGATAGAGCATTCCTGCTTCGATAAAGGCTGAATCAATGTTTTTTAGTAACTGCACATTAGGTGTGATATCGGGAGCAATTAATGGAGTGGGGGTATATTGATTGGCGGCAAGAAATTCTTTGTATGCAAATAACTCAGGGTAGCTATATTTTTGCGGGATTTGTTTGTAATCAAGCCAAGCACTAAACTTATCGCTTTCAGGTGTTGCTCCTGAATATAATATTGCACGGTCGAGGGAGGTTTGCGCTTGCGTATAATTTTCCTGATCAAGAAGTTGCCAAGCTTTCTTTAAATATATAATCCCTATTAATTTCTGCATTCCTTCAGATTGCGGTTGATCCTGTACAGCCATTTGTAGGGCTTTTTGGCTACGCCCCATTTTCCATAATAGCCAGGCGTTAAGTTCATTAGCGGGGCGTTGGTCAGAAAGATACAGGCGTGCCTGTTGCAAACTATTTAGGCTTTTCTGATAATCATGTTGGTCGTATGATTTTTGTGCTTGAGCTAATAAAAGGCTGGCTAATAACGGCTGCATTTTGGGCTGTTTGGTATATTGCAGTGCAAGGTTTAGCGCCTGTGTATTTTGTTGATTATCATGTAATGCTTGTACTAAACCTATTGCTGATTCGATATGCTGAGGTTGCCAGTTAAGTGCATTTCTAAACCAGTTTATTGATGCCGTACGATTATGCTTGAGAAAGTACCAGCCAAGTTGGTTGGCGACAGCAACGTCTTTGTGCTTTTTGATAAGAGGGGTTAGGAGAGGAAGTAATAGCTTAATGTTAGATGTATCATTTTCAGTAATTGACTGTGAAAAAAAATAACGGTTATTACGGTATTGCATTATTTCGATACGGTATAAATCATCAGGGTTATGGAAAAGTGGCCGTATATCTTGAATTAAATGATTAAAATGTGGAATATCTAAGTAGCTCTGCGCACTTTGAATTAAGTTAAGACGATCTTGACTTGATTTACATCGCTTAATGGTTGTAGTTAATAGCTTGAGTTTATCTGGCTGTGATTTAAGGTGCTGGAAAATACTGTTGTTATCCCATAATTGTAGTAGTTGACTACAATGTTGATTGGGCTGACTGAGAATAAGAGAAATGATTTGGTCAATATTGTTGCTTCGTAAGGATTGATTTAGTGCATGATGCTCTTGTGTTGAGTTAGAGACTGAGCGTGGCTGGTTTTTTACATGCATTAAGCTAAGCAACTTTACTGGAGGGTGCCAGTTTGAAAATTGTTTCTGCCATTGTGTTATAAGCTCTTGAAGCGAGGTTAATTTACCTGCATTAAATAGTTGCCAGAGAATACGTTCATCAGGCCTTTGAATTGATCTGCTTGGCACTGAGGATTCTATAGTTTTTATAGTAGATTGATGTTCCTCTGAGATTGTAGCTAATTCAGGTACTTCTTGAGTAATATGCCATACGAGAGCAAGAGCAATGACTAGACTGCCAATACTAAGTAATTTTAGTATGAACGGAATAAAATAGGGCTGAGTCATTGGGAGGCAGATTGCTTTTGCGCTATGAAGGAAAGTAATGCAAGGCTGTGAGAGTAATAATCCTTATTCTGTGGGGGGAGTAGGTTGACTGGCCTGTTGGCAATTAATTGGTAGGTAGATGAAAAACCAGCACTAGCAGGGTATTTAGTGAAGCTATTATTCAACAAATTAACCTTTGGACTTAGGTAGTCTAGTTGGGTTTGGCTATCATGCGCATAAGCGGTAAAAATTTTGCGTTTATCAGGTGTTAGTAGTTTTGCCCAACTTAAATAAAGTGGAATTCGAATGGCTTCATAACCAAATACGGGCGGTTTATCTGGGCTTAAGGTGATAGTATCGCCTAGCTGTAACCAATCAGCAGGTAGTTGCCACTGCCCGAATGTAGCTGTATTAAATAAATACAGACCACTATTAATTAATTCTTGCCACAGTGGACTCTTATCAACACGTGCAAATTCTTGTAAGGCAGGAAATACCCAGTAAGATAGATTAATGGTGAGTTTATTGGATTCTGAGATAAAACCTTGTTCAGCAGGCATAATAATTTTATGGCCATGCCAATTTGTGATTAATTTGTTACGAATGTCACGGAGGATGTTGTTCGCTGCTTGTTGGTAGTCGGGGTTATTCCATTTTTGAGAGGCTTGCAGTAACGCCCAAGCAATCAAAATATCACCATCGCTGGCATTATTTTTGTCGGTAACTCCTTGCTTAGTAGTGTATTTCCATGAAAATAAATGGTCATTACGTGTTTGTAAGTGAGTTACGCTCCAAGCCCATAACGTAGCAAAGCTCTTTGGGTCATTAAAATAAACTGAAAGTAGTAGGCCATAACCTTGACCTTCAGAGTGACTAATTCCCTCGTTGCCATTATCAATAACACGCCCTTCTGTACTAATAAATTCTTGTTTGAACGTGTGCCATGAATTTTGCGCGGGTGTAGGCTGTTGGTTGCATCCGCTTAATAACAAAAATAATAGTAGAAGGCTACGAATCATATTCGGATATTTCGCCATGATACTTGAGCTTGTAGCGCTTTAAAGCTTGATGGCTTAGGAATGCAACCAATAGTAGTAGGCCAATAATCATTAGTAACCAGTAGTTACGATGTAATGAAAAGTGGTAAGCGAGCTCATTTCGTAGAGAGGTCTCTCCTATATAAAAAGTATTTCCTGCGCTTAGTGTTTCCAGAGATTTTTTATTATTTTTCCAGATAGCGATGTTATTGTTTAGACTATTCCATAGTTCAGGTTGCACCAATAGGCGCATATTTTCATAGAATGCCTCAGGGTTATCGTAGGTAATAAGTGTATTCAGTTTTGTATCGAGTTCTGTTGATGCGGGGTAGCTGACCATAACGGCTTGTGACCCAAGTGAGGCATTAAAGTTAATTTGTGTATGTTGTGGTTGCATGATGGCATTATTTTTTGAACTAGATTCAGGAAAAATAAGCTGTTTTAGTTGTTGCAGTATAGACAGTTGTTTTTTTTGTGCGACATAGCCCGCGCTGTAAGAAAACTGAATACTTTCATTTAATTGTAAAGGTGAATTGGCTAAGTCATCATCATATAGTGAACTTCGGGCACCGATAATAAATAAATGTCGATTATTGAGGGACTTAAAAGATAGCTTTGCTTCTGGTAGAGGGGCGTGATTAATTTGACTTAGCTTTGCTATTAATTGCCATGAACCGAGTAGAGTCGCGTGATTCTGATCACGCAGTACGATGCCTAATTCTGAGCCATTAACAGCGCTTAGGTATGGAAACCCCGTTCGTTTCAATAAGGACAAATCAGGTAATTGAGTGTAATGGTCAAGCTCAGGGAAGGTAATAGTTGAATTTTCAAACAGGGTTAATAAGCTATTTTTGTGTTGCATATAAGTGCAGTCACCCGATACCATCGGAGGCATAATAGCCTCAAAACTGACTTTGTTGAAACCTGGAACGAAAGTGCCACTAGGGATAGTGATAGCGTATGCTTGAAAGCTGTCACCATATTTGTTATCAAGACTTACGGCTTTTTCAAAAATACCATTAACCTTAATATTTAAGACTGAATCAGGGCGGAAGGCCGCTCCATAGTTTATATCTAGCTTAATGGTGACATTTTTTTTGAGTTCATGATATAAGTCGCTAGGCATATTAAAGAGTAAATCAATATGTTTACTTTTAGGGTGTATCGTTTGAGTGGAAAAACCTAAATCTTTGAATTTATAAGTAAGGCCGGGGACAATGACATTAGGTTTTGTTGGTCCGAGGTAAGGCGGGGGGGTTAACGATTTAATGAACATATCTTGTGCGTCAGGAAACGCGTTGCGGGCATAAGCAAAGGTTTGGGCAGCAAGAGTCACTTCATCAGCTGTTGTCCCTGAGATAATAATAATTTGAGTATTATTTTTTTGCGCTGGGTAAATACCTAAATAAGCACTGTTGATTTTATTTTTTAGTTCGGGTCCGAGTAAGTGGGATAGCTCGGTAGTCGTTCCTATTAAAACAGCATCAGAGTTTAATTTAGATTGCTGTAAGAATCGTAAGGGGTCTTTATTCGATAAGTTTTGATCTTTTTGCTCAGTTATAGCCTTTGCCTCTAGCAAGCTTATGTCGAAGGTTTTATAGTCGAGGCGTAAAGCAACCGCTTGTGATATCAAACTACCCCATTGTAAAACTTGGTCATTATAAGAGGTATTAGGGCGCAATAGGGTGATTGAATAATGTGCTAGTTTTTTATCAATGACATCTTTTAACGTTGCAAGAGTGTAGGTGTCATTAGTATAAGTTGAGTCGATTTTAAGATAAGATTTTACTGAATTTACTTGTGTCCAGAGCTCGGGCGATTCAGGGATTTCACATTGTTCAGTATAATGCTGAGCAACTGAAAGGGTTATTTTATTATAACCATCAATAAAATACTCTGTAGGTAAGGTAATATCACTAATGATATGAGGATTGCGCGGGTTGAGTATGAACTGTTCTGTAACGATATCATTGATGGATACGACTAATTGCGAGCGCTCTTTTATTAATACTTGTGAGTGAACAAGGTCTAAGTGTAGGGTCATTTTTTGTAGCTTGACCCGGCTTGAAAGGGCGAAATCTAAATTATAAAAGTCACTCGTATTTTTAAGGGTTATTTGCTCATCAACAGTCATCATATCTGCTAATTTGATGATTTTTTGCTCTGGTTTATCCGCGTAGCTTACTTGTGAGAATAGAGAGCCTATTAGGCCAATAAGTATAAATAAGGTCATGAGTTATGAGAAATCCAAAGTAAATATCAGGTCGTCCGTGATAGTGGTGTTTTTTTAAAATATAGAAAGCTATACCTAATAATATAGGCAACCCCTGTTTTGGCAAGAAAAAACATGCCGTGTGTGAAGCCTGGGTCTGGGTTGGTTTGAGAAATAAGATTATACCAGCGCTGACTATCCCCATGTACAAGTAATACAATGGAACGTAGGATTTCAATATCAGAGGAATTAAATTGTATGCCTAGTAAGTGATAGTCTGCATTTTTCGATGTTTCTCGGATGTGTAAAGGTAGGTCAAAGCTTTCTTCGGTCACTGAATTGATACCGGTTAGATATAGTGTATTCGAGCTTTGTGGACAAGCAAATTGCTTTGAAATTTGTAGGCTAGCTCCACCGACGGAAATATCACGAACTAAAACGTCTGTTTGAATATTATGTTTTTTATCTTCAAGTATTGCAGAGAAATTAGCCGGTAATCTGGGGCTGGATCTACGTTGTTTACGCTCTAATAGCGCCCCTAAACTAGCAGAATAGAAAATAAAATTAAAAGCGGTCCAGAAAAGAGCAGGAAGGATTAAGGTTCGCTCACTAGGAAAGGTATAGAAACGCCAACAGCCAATAATAAAAATCAAGGTTGTTAAGGCAATCATCCAATAGAACGGTTTGGATAGAGGGGAAATAAAGTCTTCACTCAAAATTTCGGATTTTGGTGTTACTCCAAAGGCAGGAGATTTAGGGTTCTTTAGAACTTCAATGATGGCTCCAAAGGAGTACATTGATTGCATGGTTTCATAAACATTAGAGATAAAATTCCAGCGAACTTTGCCAAAGAGATAGTTGGCACTCATAATTAGAATAAGTAAATAGGGCAAAGTATAAATCATTAAATCCAGCAAAGTTGCATTATAAATATGTAATCCAAAGACAAGGTAGGCCCCGGGTGCAAGAGCAAAGATCATTCTAGGAATAGAAAAAACCAGAAACTGGAGCTGGATAAATAGCTTAATTTTTGAGGAATACTTAATCCGGATTGTAGGGCTGGGTTTTTCATCAGGAAAATCTGTACCATCCCCTGTGCCCAGCGCATACGCTGAATCATAAAACTAGAAAAAGTTTCAGGTTGAAGACCAGATATTAGAGGGTATTTAAAATAACGTGAACGCCAGCCTTTATTGTGCAAAGTGAGAGCAGTTTCTGCATCTTCTGTAATGGTCATGCCAGAAAATCCATTGCTATCCAGTAATGCTTTACGCCTTAGTAAGGCAGCAGAACCACAAAAGAAAGAGGCATTCCAGAAATCGAGCCCTAGTTGAATAGCACCATAAAACATATGATTTTCAGATGGCATGTTCTGATATAGGTCAAGATTTTTTTCAATAGGGTCTGGGTTGATGAAAAAATGAGGGGTTTGTACTAGGAATAACTTTTCATCCTCTAAAAAATTTCCGACTGTTTTGTGTAAAAAATCAACACTAGGTACATGGTCCGCATCCAGAATTAAAATCAACTCACCTTGGGTATGAGGTAAGGCTGCATTCATATTCCCAGCTTTGGCGTGATCATTTTTAGCACGAGTTAGGTAGTTTACGCCAAGTTTAATACAGAGTTCTTTTAAGTTTTTGTGCCGTAATTGAGCGGCTAAAGCTGTTTTATTATTTTGCTGACGTTTAGCCAATGTACCGCCATCATCTAATAAATAAACCTTGAGTTTATCTTTAGGATAGCGAATATTAAGTGCAGCGAGTAACGTAATGGTTAATAAGCTTTGATCTTCATCGTAACTTGGAATAAAGACATCAACACTAGGCAGTAAATTTTCATCAGACGGGAAAGGTGGAGTGGTTCGTTCGATTGGACGTAGGCTAACGAAGCAGCTTAATAAAAACATATAAATACCGTATGCCTCAGCTAGAAAAAGTATAACCGATACGATAAAACTGGGTAGGTCATTACTAAAATCTAAAGTGAAGAAAATACGCCAAAATAAGTAACGTAATACTACAAAAACACATAAGCAGAGGTAAAAAACACGGATAAACCCTATGTGTGATACATAACGATTTAAAATAAATAAAATACCAATAATGTTTATAGAAAGTAAACTTTGTGTTGTATTGTCAACTGGAATACTGGTAAAAAATATAGAGAGGCATATTATTAGTATCAGTAGTTTTGAAGCCAGATTTTCATTGATAGAAGGCATATCAGCGCTTAATGTAAATAAAGTTTAAATGGATATTATTTGTGTACTTTTCGTTCTTTAATGTATTTATAGCTGATAGTTGTCATCAAAATAAGAATTGTATTTTATTCTGTGCATAAGCGTTATATAAATTTATGGTATTGTACGCCATGTTCGACTTTTAAATTTCCACCAAACCTTCAAACTGTAACGCGTTTCGCCCCAGTAACTTATTTAAATAAACCCCAACAGTATGGCTTAATAATTTACGTATAAAACGATTTTTTAGAT
>JAUVAA010000149.1 GCA_030591965.1 bacterium | reverse complement strand
CTCCGAGGCTGTGAAAGTATTCAGTATAATCCCCCTCCTTATCAAGGAGGGGCTAGGGGAGGTTTTATATTTAATAAAAATCTAAATAATATCAAAGACCTATGTTTTTATAGATCCTCCCTCAATCCCCCCTTCTCAAGGGGGGAGGCTAAAATCACAATACTTTCACAGCCTCTCCGTTTGGGAATGCATGACTAGTAAGCTCTGCTTAGGAACGTGCATGAAATAATTTATACATTGTCATCTGGGGCGCAGGTCTTCAGCCTGCATTTTAAAGGGCAGACTAACTACTGCGCCTCATTGTGCTCAAGTTATTTCGTGCATGATCCTTACTTAAAGTCGCAGCTGAGCTGTTGCTACATGTGTTCCCAAGCAGGAACTTCACTGCAATTAAGTTAAGCGAGTTTTTGTGGGAGGGGCTTTTAGCCGCAATTTCATACAAGTCGCGGCTAAAAGCTCCTCCCACGACGTATTACACAAAATCCCCTATGTCCTCTCAAGAACTCATTCAGAAAATCTCTAAAAACTTACCCAAAACGCTCAATAAAGATCGTCAGCCAATCAAGCGGCAATTAGATCGGTTACGTAGTGAATTGAGAAAAGGAAAAGACATTAAGGAAAAGCTGTCAGCTTTGGAACTCAAACTAAAGCAGTCGATAGAAAAACGTAATGCACGCTTAGCCAGCTTTCCGGTGCTGGAGTACCCTGATTTACCTGTAAGCAGCAAAAAAGAGGAAATAGCGGAATTAATCCAGAAAAATCAGGTGGTAATTATCTGTGGTGAAACCGGTTCGGGAAAAACCACGCAATTACCCAAGATTTGTTTGTCTATTGGCCGTGGTGCGGCTGGATTGATTGGGCATACACAGCCACGACGCATTGCGGCGCGTACTGTTGCCGATCGAATTGCCGAAGAGTTGAAACAACCATTAGGTCAAGCAGTAGGTTATAAAGTCCGTTTTCATGACCAAACGCGTGAAACGTCGTTGGTTAAATTAATGACTGACGGGATTTTGTTAGCGGAATCGCAAAATGACCCGTATTTAAGTCAATATGACACGATTATTATTGATGAAGCGCATGAGCGTAGTTTAAATATCGATTTTCTTTTGGGTTATATGCGTTGGTTACTACCTCGCCGCCCTGATTTGAAATTAGTGATTACTTCCGCAACGATTGATCCTGAACGCTTTTCTACGCACTTTTTTGATGCTCCAATTATTAATGTTTCAGGGCGTACTTTTCCCGTGGAAATGCGTTACCGTCCCATTGAGCAAGATGAGGAAGAAGACGAAACAACGAATGATGTGCAACAAGCCATTTTAGATGCGGTGGATGAGTTATACGGTGATATTAGCGGCGATATATTAATTTTCCTTAGTGGTGAGCGAGATGTTCGGGAAACAGATGAGTCGATACGTAAACATAATAGCGGTCGCTTTGAAGTGTTGCCATTGTATTCTAAGCTCAGTGTTAGCGAACAAGAGCGCGTGTTTAAGTCTAAGGGTGGAAAACGTCGTATCGTTTTGGCAACCAATGTCGCAGAAACCTCTTTAACCGTTCCCGGTATTCGTAGTGTCATTGATGTCGGACATGCGCGCATAAGTCGTTATAGCCATCGCAGTAAAATTCAGCGTTTACCTATTGAAAAAGTTTCTCAAGCGAGTGCTAATCAAAGAGCGGGGCGTTGTGGGCGTGTTGCAGATGGTATTTGTATCCGCTTGTATTCTAAAGAGGATTATCTAAGCCGCCCTGAATTTACTGAGCCAGAGATTAAGCGTACTAGTTTAGCCTCAGTTATTTTGCAAATGGCAGCGTTAAAATTAGGCGATATACGCGAATTTCCATTTGTCGAACCGCCTGAAGATAAAATGATTCGTGATGGTTTAACGAGCTTACAAGAAGTCAACGCCTTGGATAAGGCAGGAAAATTAACGCCTATTGGTCAGAAATTAGCTAAATTACCGGTTGATCCAAAATTAGCGCGCATGTTAATTGCAGCAGATGAAATGTCTTGTTTGCATGAGGTTTCTATTATTGTTTCGGGCTTAAGTATCCAAGATCCGCGCGAGAAGCCAGCAGATAAAATGCAGCAGGCGGATACCAAACATGCTGAATTTGTCGGCGTTGATTCTGATTTTATGAGTTATATTAAAATCTGGAATACCTTTGAAGAACGCAAAAAACATTTATCCAATAATCAATTGCGCAAATGGTGTAAACAGAATTTCTTATCCTATATTCGCCTAAAAGAATGGCAGGATGTACATACGCAAATCTTGCAGGTGGTTAAAGGGGAGTTGAAACTCAAGATCAATAGCACTGAAGCATCGTATGAGGCGGTGCATCAGGCTTTATTACCTGGTTTATTGTCTAATATTGGATTTAAGCATGAACAATACGAATATTTGGGCGCGCGTAACCTAAAATTTCATATCTTTCCTGGGTCGGGGCAATATAAATTACGGCCTAAATGGATTATCGCAGGAGAACAAGTTGAAACCAGTAAGGTTTATGGGCGTTGTGTGGCGAAAGTTGAGCCTGAATGGATTGAGCGTTGTGCCGAGCACCTGATTAAGAAAAATCATTTTGACCCGCATTGGGAAAAAAAATCAGCGCGTAGTGCGATTTTTGAGCGCACGCTCTTATTTGGCTTAACCTTACAAAGTAAGCGAAAAATTCCTTATGAACATGTTGATCCCAAAGCCGCACGCCAGTTTTTTATTCGCAATGCATTGGTTGAACATGACTACCATACGCGTGCGCCATTCTTTAAAGCGAATGAAACCTTATTAGAAGAGGTCGGTTATATTCAGCATAAAGGCCGTCGCGTTGATTTAATCGAAGATGAAGAATGGTTGTATGATTTTTATGATCAAAAGCTACCGGAAGATGTAGTTAATGGCATTACCTTTGATCAATGGCGTAAAAAAGCAGAACGCGAACAGCCAAAATTATTATTTTTAACCAAAGAAGATTTAACCCGTCAAGATGAAGGTCATATTAGTTCTTGGGAGTATCCGGATGAGAAGAAGGTAGGACGTTTAACCTTGCCTTTGCAGTACCGCTTTGAATTAGGGCATGAAGAAGATGGTGTGACGGTAATTATTCCGGTACACCAGATTAATCAGCTTGTAGAGCAACCGTTTGAATGGCTAGTTCCAGGCTTGCTGAGCGAAAAAATGATTGCTTTGATTAAAGGTCTGCCTAAGCAATTGCGCAAACATTTTGTTCCTGTACCCGCTATGGTTGAGCGTTGCCTTGAAGTTGAACCAGATGGCACAGGCTCTTTATATGAGTGGATTGCTATGCGCTTGCGTAAATTGACGGGCGAAGCGATTCCTTTAACGGCATGGAATAAAGACGTTATCACTGATCACTTACGTATGAATTTCCGGGTGGTCGATGAGCAAGGTAAGCACTTAGATAATAGTCGTGATTTAAAAGCCTTACAGCAAAAATACACAGAAAAAGCAGGGGATAGCTTTAATCAACTCGCTGAAGATGAGCTGAATTATACGGGCTGTATTAAATGGGCATTTGATGATTTACCTGAGGTTTATCAATTTGAACAGGATGGGCAAGATTTTGTCGGTTATCCGGCGATTATTGATGAAGGTGAGACGGTTGGTGTACGTATTCTGGATACTCAAGAAAAGGCGGCCTTACAACATGAAGCAGGCTTAGCGCGTTTATTCCAGATACAGCTAAGAAAAGAAGCTAAATATATTTTAAAAAATCTTCCGTTTTCACCTGAATCTGAGTTAGCTTACAATCGGCTCGTGAGGCACCCTGATTTAACTAAGGATATTTTAAGCCGCAATTATAAAGAAGATATGCTTGGCTTGATTATTAAATCAGTGTTTGTCAGTGATCATACAATTCGTAGTGAGCAACAATTTGAGCAGTGTTTAAAAGATAATAAGCCGGAGTTAATTGCCATGTCGACTAAAATTGGCGATAGCGTGGTGAATGCTTTAGCGCATTATGCCAAGCTTAAACAGCAAGTGGATCGTATGCCGCAGCAAGACAAGTCAGTGCAAGATGTGCAATTGCAATTAGCGCGTTTGTTTTACCTGGGGTTTTTAACCAAGAGTGCTTATGAGCATTTAAGACATTATCCACGCTATTTAAAGGCTCTCGAAACACGCTTGCAATCAATGCTTCAGCAGTCGGGTAAAGATCAACAGAAAATGCAAGAAATTGCGAAATTCCAGCAATGGTTTTGGCAGAGTATTGAAAAACGGCAGAAAAATGAAATCGTTAACCCTGATAGCGAAGCCTTCCGCTGGATGCTTGAAGAATTTAGGGTATCGCTCTTTGCTCAGCAGTTAAGAACCCCGTATCCGGTTTCGGCTAAGCGACTGGAAAAGGCTTGGAATGACTTGTAGGCTTTAACTATGCTGAAAAAGCAATAACAGGCTATAAAATTAAGGTGGGGCAGGGAGATTCAAAATATTGGGCAGGAGTGCAATAGCTTTAGCTATTGCTGATTCGGAAATAGCTAAAGCTATTTCGCTCCTATTACTCGTCCCGCCTTAAAATGGAAGCCTAATAACATAATAGGTATTGGAAATGACAGAACGTTAATTCGGTATCAGGCAATCTTAATTGTGAACTTGTATCGGTATCATCAGGTGATAGCCTTGGTGTCGTATGGCGCGAATTGGGTTTAACGAGTCATCACTAATGTTTTTCATTTTTGTGCGTAGTCGAGATAGTAATAATTCAAGGCGATTTTTCTCAAAGTTGATCCACTCTTCACCCCACGATTCAATAATCAGTTTTGCGGAAACAGGCGAATTAGGGCTGTTTGCAAGTTCACGTAATAGTATGAACTCACGGTGGGATAGGTTAAGGAGTTGACCCACTGGTGAATGGAGGGTTAAGTTACCAGTATCTAAGTGCCACGATGGTTTAGTTGCTGAGGAGTTAATTATTTCCATTCTGCGATAAACGCTTTTGATAACGGCTCCCAGTTCTAGGTAGTCTATGGGTTTTACATGGTATGCATCAGCAAATTCTAAGCCTGAAATACGAGCGCCAATGTCGCTACGAGCAGTAAGGAATATGATGCCAATTTTGTTTGTTTGCTCATTATTTCGTAACCTCTGTGAAATGGCTAGGCCAGATTCATCAGGTAACACCCAATCTAATACTACTACATCTGGAAGTTGCTGTGATGATATTAAGTCATTAAAGCTTTGTGCATCAGGTGCGCCATAACAGTCAAATCCTTGAGCATTCAAGCATAAGGTAGCATCTTCTAATAATTGTGCATTGTCTTCTACAATATAGATCCGAATCATTTCTTGTTTTCCTTAACATTGTGGTTTGGTAACCAAAAGTTGACCGAAATCAACCATTGATCGGGGTAAGGTGTGGGTGTGGCATCGCAGTTAATAATACCTGCATGAGCTTGAGCTACTTGTTGTACCAAGTGCAGGCCTAAACCTAAGCCATCGATATTGGCTTGATTTTTTTCTCGGTAATATTTAGTGAACCATTCAGTAGTATCAGGATTCACTAGGGAGGTATATCTATTGCGGATAGTGAATAGTGTGCCGTTTTGCCCATGGTGCATGTTCTTAATGGCTTGCAAAGTGATGCGTGTATTAGCTATCCGATATTTTTCTGCATTCACCAAAAGATTACTTAAAGCTAAATTAAGTAATCTACGGTCAGCAGTACAGCGATAATTATCAGCTATTTTGATGTCACAGTTGTTCTCTGGTAATACAGTATTAATAGTTTGTTTAACAAAGGGAGCGAGTAAAAATTGTTCAGTATGGAGATGTAGCGGTTGGTTATCATATTCAGTAGATAGGGTATTTTCCAATAAACTATTGAGATGCGCAATGGATTGACGAATTCTATGGTAACGTCCGATCACCTGTTCATTAGGTATAGAAGGACAGGTTTGCAAAGTTTGAACAGTGCTATCTATAACGGCTAGTGGTGTTTTTATTTCGTGGGCAACAAGACTGAAGAAGGTCGATGATTCTTTGTTATGCTGTTTTTCTATGGTGATCAATTTTTCAGCAATTTCACTACGTATATTAGCTTCCTCTTGGTTTAGCTCCAGCTTACGAAAGCGTTGATATAGTCCAGAGAAAAGGAGTATTGCGAGTACGCTCATTTGAGCGACTAATAACTGTGTGATGTTAACTGAAATTAAGCCTAATATAAAAAGTAGCAAAAGCATGGAGAAAATTAGGTTTAATAAAGAGCCATAAAAAATAGCTTGACCACCTGATTGTTCACGATAAGCTCTTACCCAGCTGATATATAGCTGCGCAGGTAAAGATAAAAGGGTAGCTAGCATTGCAATAGGTGCAAAAGTAATCAACTGACCAAAAGGTATGCTTAGTGCAGCTAATAATGTTAAAGCCATTACGCCATAAAAAATAAAAGTTAAGCGTGGAAAATAACGCGGAGTATCAAAGAATAGGATGCTGAAAGAAGCAAAACAGAATGCCATAATACTGCCTCCGAGTGGTGACATTAGCATAGCGATTTCAGGATGATAAGGAAGTAAATAATTAGCTATTATGCCATCTATTGCGGTGAGTGACATACTCCAGCCAACGATGTAACTGATTAACACGATATAGATCCAATGGTGCTTCTTGTTCCACATCATTAAAGTCAGGAATGATACAACCAATAAAATACCCAATATAACGCCTAGCAGAAGTTTCTTCTGGCTGTTAGCCTGCGCAAGGGTTGCCGATGTCGTTATTGAAAGATTAAGTGCGGAGGTTGATTGTGTTTGTAGTCGAAGATAAAAAACGGTCGAATTAGTATCTGTTAATGCAATTAGAAAAGTGAAGGCTCCGAACTGCTTATCGATTGGATGTAATGCCGCCGCTACCTGATTACCAGATTGATGTAGAGTGAAGCCGCCATTGTTATTAGGTGTATACAAACGTAAATTATTTAGGGTGGCAGGCGTGACTGATAATAACCAGTCTTTTCGAGTGTCTTCCGTACGTTGCAAAGTAATACGAAACCAATAAGCATCATGAGTATGACCTCGATTGAAGGGCAGTTTAACTAAGCTAAAGTTGTTTTTTAATAGCAGTACATCAGCTAGCGTTTTATCACCGGTTTGATCGCGTAGTACTGTGACTTCTGTTGTGAGTTGCCTAGAGTTTTCACTCGATGTTAAAGGCAAGTTTTCTTGAGCGTAGAGTAGTTGGGGTATAAAAAAAACTATCAATAATAAGAAGTACATCAAATAATATTATTAGGTTGTGTTGATATTATTCTAATGAATGAAAAGAAATAACCATTCCTAAGTATAGGATAGTTCAATATGCTTATTAAGCTATATGATTATGCAATTAAAAAAGTGTGCCAGTTTTGGTTACAAAAAATGTAAAGGTTTCGGTTTTACTGTAAGGAAGTTGGATGCCAAAAATTGCATTAAAAAGGGCATATTAACAACAAAGCAAATACGCTAGCACAAAATAGCACTGCGATTCTGCTCTCCCCTATTGTCAGATATTTTTACAGTCATTATTGACGGAACAATCCTAATTACCGGAGAGTTTTCCTTAAAAAATTCTAAATTACACATATTTTCTTTGTGTAACTGTGCTTCACCTTTATCTGCGTTATATCAAATCCAGGCATCCTTCATTTATCAGTTTACACTTTGTCAGGAGTGCAATAGCTTTAGCTATTGCTGTGTACAGAAAAAGCTAAAGCTTTTTTACTCCGCGTTTGCTTGAATCGTGAAAAGTGTAAACTACT
>JAUVAA010000067.1 GCA_030591965.1 bacterium | reverse complement strand
GCCGCTCCTACAATAGCCGCCATCACTGAATCAACATTATCTAAAGTAGCCACGGTCACTAATGCTTCAGCACCAGTCAGAACAGTCATATTAGCAATAGCAGTACCCGCTAGTTTTGCTTTAAATTCTGCTCCTTTTTGCTCATTAACAACAACGGCATATTCAGGTTTAAATTCTAAACATTGCTTATATAAAGCATCAATATTAGTATTAGCTGTTAGTGCAACAACGCGATATAAATCACTGTGCCGCTTCACAACATCTAAAGTACTAACACCAATAGAACCTGTTGCGCCTAGAATACATATGCCTTTCATGAATACATCCATCTAATAAACCATACACCCGCATAAAAAACGGGAACCGCTGCGATAACACTGTCTAAGCGATCTAGCAGACCGCCATGCCCAGGTAAAATAGTACCGCTATCTTTAACGCCACGAATACGCTTCGCAGCACTAAAAAATAAATCGCCATAAACAGAAATAAGCACCGTAATCACTGAAAGCATTAAAAAGTCACTAACGCTCATTGCTGAAAAACCAAAAGACAAAGTAAATACTAAACCAACAACTACCGCTGAAACCAATGCACCATATAAACCTTCCAATGTTTTTCCTGGGCTAATTTCAATCGCTAATTTTGTTTTACCGAATTTTTTACCAGCAAAATAAGCACCAATATCAGCAGACCAAATCAAAACAAAGAAAAATAGGGTCATAGCTGGTTCTTCAAGTATCATTAGACGAGATAAAAACAACCATGCAGACACTAAAACAAAGCCACCGATAAATAATTTCTTACCGACACCCATCTTAATATCTAATAAATCAGCACCTGCTCGACGAATTTTAATCATCACATAAACCCAAAACACGACAGCAGGAACAACAAGAGCTTCAATAAGCCCCGAATAAGTTCGTATTTCTGGCCAATTACTTAACTGCGCCAACACTTCTAATAATTGCGTCCAAAATTGCAGTAGCACCATCGGTATTAGCATGGCAAGCAAGAACAAGCACTTACCTAATACTGTTTTTACTTCTGCTAAATTTGTCCATTCCCATGCAGCAATCAACATAACAATGCCCCAAATGATAGCAAAGTAAAGGTGTGGTAATTTAAAAATAGCCAACACCACCAAGGGGGCTAAAACTAAAGCGGTAATAACTCTTTGTAGTAACATTTTTTTATTATTTTTAAGGGGTTATAAAAAGACGCAAGGATGTATTTAAGTTGCTTTAGACAGGCTTTGCACTTGCTCACTGGTACGACCAAAACGTCGCTCACGAGTAAGAAAATCGTCTATTGCTTCTTGCATGGTTTCTGCATTAAAATCAGGCCATAGCTTCGAGGTAAAATAAAGTTCTGTGTAGGCGAGCTGCCATAAAAGGAAGTTACTGATACGTTGCTCTCCACCTGATCTAATAAATAAATCAGGCTCTGGAAGGTCTGAAATAGAAAGACCACTCGCAATGAGTGTTTCATCTATATCATCAGGTGATAAAGCACCTTCTTGTACTTTTCTTGCTATATTTTGCACAGCTAAAGTCATATCTCTATGACTACCATAGTTTGCAGCAATCACTAGCGTTAAGCCGGCATTCTTTTCTGTCTGCCGCTCACTACCTGCCATCTTCTGCTGTAATTTCTCAGAAAAGTCAGTGCGTTCGCCAATAAAGCGCAGACGTATATTATTTTTATCTAGGCGATTAACTTCTTTTTGCATGGTACTCATAAAAAGTTCCATGAGTTTGGAGACCTCCTCTTTCGGCCGCCTCCAATTCTCACTACTAAATGCAAATAAAGTTAAAACTTGTATATCTTCCTGCGCGCAAAACTCAACCACTCGCTTAACCGCCTTAACACCAGCAGGGTGCCCCATAACACGTGGTAAATGGCGCTTTTTCGCCCAGCGCCCATTACCATCCATAATAATGGCAATATGCTTAGGGTATTGCGATCGATCGATTTTTTTTGCTACAGCTTGCATTCAAATATGCCTTATATAGACAGTAAATCAGCCTCTTTTTCCTCTAAAAGCTTTTCTACTTGTTTTATGTATTCATCCGTAATTTTCTGAATTTTTTCTTCGCCAGCATGCGCTTCATCTTTAGAAACCATTTTTTCTTTTAAAGCTTCTTTGATTTCATTATTAGCATCACGACGAACATTACGGATAGCAACGCGACCATTTTCTGCTTCTGCTTTAACAACTTTCACCAAATCACGACGACGCTCTTCCGTTAACATCGGTAGAGGTACGCGAATAATATTACCATTAGTAACCGGATTTAAGCCTAAATCAGAAGACATAATCGCCTTCTCAATCGCTTGCATCATGCCTTTTTCCCATGGAGTAACGGCTAATGTACGAGAATCATCAATCGAAACATTAGCTACCTGAGATAAAGGCGTATCGGCACCATAATAAGACACAACCACTTGATCCAACAAACTTGGGTGCGCACGTCCCGTTCTTATTTTAGTAAAACTTTTTTTAAGAGACTCAATACTCTTACCCATTCGGCTAGCTGCATCTTGCTCAATATCATTAATCATTATTTAGTTTCCTCGTTCTATAAGTGAACCTATCTCTTCACCTTGCATTAAGCGCATAACTGCGCCAGATTCAAAAATATTCATCACGCGCATAGGTAAATTATTATCTCGACAAAGCACTAATGCAGTCGTATCCATAACATTCAAACGCTGATCAAGTGCCTCATCATAAGTCAACCGTGAATAAAACGTAGCATCTTTCACTTTTTCTGGATCTGCTGAATAAACGCCTTTAACTTTCGTGGCTTTAATCATCAATTCCGCATTAATCTCAACTGCTCTTAAACTCGCAGCCGAATCGGTAGTAAAAAAAGGATTTCCTGTGCCTGCAGCAAAAATAACTACGCGCCCTTTTTCTAAATGTCTAACCGCTCGTCGTCTAATATAATCTTCACAAACTTGGTTAATTTTTAAGGCCGTCATAACACGCACTTGCTGACCTAAAAACTCTAAAGAATCTTGCATAGCCAATGCATTAATAACAGTTGCTAACATACCCATTTGATCCGCTGTAACACGATTCAAACCTTCGGCAGCTTTCTCTGAACCACGCAAAATATTGCCACCACCTATGACTAAACCAACTTGAATGCCTGCATCACATAGTTCTTTTATTTCTGTCGCCAAGCGCTTTACGATGTTAGGGTCGATATTACCCCCCTTATCGCTCATTAACGCTTCGCCACTTAATTTGAGCATAATTCTTTGGCAAATAAGTTTAGTCATAAATTCTACCTATCTAAAAGTTAACGATAAAAAGAGTGTTACTTGATAAATCCCAGCCCACTAGTAAGCTATTCAATTCTATCTACACTATAAAAACATTACACAACAAAAGCTGAGCACAACCCCAAAATACATTCCCTGTTTATTTTTCCTGTTTTAGGTCAATAGTTTTCAGTGTGCAAGCACACTGAAAACATGATCTATCGTAGCTTACTTAGCCACGAATTTGCGCCATAACTTCAGAAGCAAAATCACCTTCAGCTTTTTCAATGCCTTCCCCTACTTCTAAACGAGTAAAAGCAAGTACTTTATTTGCTTTACCTTTAGCAAGTTGGCCTACTGTCATTTTGTCATCTTTAATAAAAGCTTGACCTTCTAACGTAATTTCCGCTAAGAATTTTTTAATTCGTCCGCCAATCATTTTTTCAATAATGTTTGCAGGCTTGCCACTTTCCTCAGCTTGAGCAACAAAAATTGCTTTTTCTTTCTCAACCAACTCAGGTGCTACATCTGCTTCAGATACACAAGTTGGCTTACTAGCCGCAATATGCATCGCCACATCCTTTGCTAACTCGTCATCTGCTTTTTCTAAGCTAACCAACACACCGATTTTTTCGCCATGCAAGTAAAATCCAGTACCGCCTTCTGTAGCAACTCGCTGAAAACGTCTTAGTGCAATGTTCTCACCTAATTTAGAAATCAAACCGCGACGTACTTCATCAATTGTTTTGCCATCTGCCAATTTAAGCCCGTAAGCCTCTTCTACAGTGGTAACATCTGACGCTAAAACTGCATTAGCAATATCATTTGCAAAAGCTTTGAAAACATCACCTTTAGCAACAAAATCAGTTTCACAGTTAACATCAATAATTACAGCATTTTTCGTATCTGCGCTTTGTGCAACAGCAATACGCCCTTCAGCAGCAATACGACCTGATTTTTTATCCGCTTTTGCTAAACCTGCTTTGCGCATATTTTCAATGGCAAGCTCCATATTAGCGTCTGCTTCAATTAATGCTTTTCTACATTCCATCATGCCTGAACCCGTTCTTTGACGTAGTTCTTTTACCATTACAGCTGTAACACTCATGCTTTTTTACCTTTATATTTTCTTTAATTCTATAAAAACGCCCCCAAATGGAGGCGTTCATAAATGACCTATAATAATTAGCAAGCCTGCCAATTATCATACACAATCATGCGCGCTTATTCAGCAGCGCTAGTTGTTTCTTCAACAAATTCATCAGATTTAGCTGACATATCTAAACTTGCAGCTTTAGCTTCTAAAACAGCCGTCGCAACAGTTTCAACATACAACTTAACTGCACGAATTGAATCATCATTTCCTGGAATAATATAATCAACACCTTTAGGAGAGTTATTTGTATCAACAATACCAATAACCGGAATACCTAATTTTTTAGCTTCGCTAAGTGCGTTTTTCTCGTAACCTACATCAAGAACAAAAATCGCATCAGGAATACCACGCATATCTTTAATACCGCCTAAGCTACGCTCTAATTTTTCCATCTCACGTTCCATGCCCAACGCTTCTTTTTTACTGAATCGTTGCTGCATTGTTCCATCAGCCGTCATTGCTTCAAGCTCTTTTAAACGATTGATTGATTTTTTAATCGTTTTAAAGTTCGTTAGCATACCACCCAACCAACGGTGATTTACATAAGGCATACCACAGCGTACTGCTTGTTCAGCAACGGCTTTACGGGCAGACTTTTTAGTACCAACAAATAAGATGTTGCCTTTATTTGCAGCCATCTGACCAACATAATTCATTGCATCATTAAACAAAGGAAGAGTTTTCTCTAAGTTAATGATATGAATTTTGCTGCGTGCACCAAAAATATAAGGTGCCATTTGTGGATTCCAATAACGAGTTTGGTGTCCAAAGTGAACACCTGCTTCTAGCATTTGACGCATTGATACTGCGGCCATTCTTTTCTCCAAATAATTCCGGATCATTCCGGAAGGGTTACGCCTCCACCTATCCCGACTAGAAACCAGTTTTTTAAAAAAAACCAGCACCCAACTAACCGTGTCGATAAATGTGAGTATTAAGTAAATGAACCTACCTTTATACCATATTTACTTTTTTACAACAATGAAACCTCTGTTAAAATTTATCTTTAAGCAAATCCTGTTAATATATTCATCCCCCCACAACAAGCAAGCACACAGCCATGTCAATCACCATAAAAACAGACGCCGAAATCGAAAAAATGCGCATTGCCGGAAAGCTTGCTGCAGAAGTTTTAGAGTTCATTGCGCCTTATGTCATTCCCGGCGTAACCACTAATGAATTAGACAAACTTTGTCATGATTATATTATTGATGTGCAAAATGCTCTTCCCGCGCCACTTAATTACCATGGTTTCCCTAAATCCATCTGCACATCCATTAATTACACTATATGCCACGGCATCCCTAACGAAAAGAAGCTAAAAAAGGGCGATATTATCAATGTCGACATTACCGTTATTAAAGAAGAATATCATGGCGACACGAGCAAAATGTTTTATGTGGGTGAAGTAACACCTCACGCAAAGCGCCTATGCGTTATTACCCAAGAATGCCTAATGCTAGGCATAGAACAAGTAAAACCAGGCTGCACACTTGGCGATATTGGCTATGCCATACAAAAGCATGCTGAATCCAATCGTTATTCGATAGTTCAGGAATTTTGTGGACACGGTATTGGCAAGAAATTTCACGAAGAACCTCAAGTCTTACACTACGGCAAGCCAGGCGAAGGCGCTACTTTAGAAGCAGGCATGATACTGACTATCGAGCCCATGGTTAATATCGGCAAACGCCATATGAAAGTACTTAAAGATGGCTGGACAGCCGTCACTAAAGACCGTTCACTTTCCGCTCAGTGGGAACATACCATTCTAGTAACGCCTACGGGATATGAAATCCTTACATTACGCCAAGAAGAAACATGAACAATTTAGCCCCCCACAGCCTTAATAGCGCACAACAAATTAAGCAAGCCATACAAAAGCATAACAACTACCTGAAAAACATCTTCTCCCCCCAAAAGCCCATTCAACCGCTGTTACTTGGGAAATCGCTGTTTATAGACGAAGTACTGCATGTTCTATGGAATCGTTTTATAGTTCAAACTCCAGAATATTTCGCCTTAATTGCCGTGGGCGGTTACGGTCGACAAGAAATGTTTCCGCACTCAGATATCGACATTCTTATCTTGCTTGACGACAATACTCCAGAACAAGCAAAAAAACAGCTCAGCGCATTATGCACCGTCCTTTGGGATACCGGATTAAAGCTAGGACTAAGCGTGCGCAACACCGCAGAATGCCTACAAGCTGCGGCAGACGACCAAACTATTATGACCAGCCTAATCGAGTCTCGTCACTTAGCAGGAAACCAAGACCTTAGCACCGACCTTAGCACTCAATTATCAGAACACCCCCCTTGGAGTTCAGAAAAGTTTTATAATGCTAAGCTTGAAGAACAGCACCTCAGGCATCAAAAATTTCATGGCACAGCTTATAACTTAGAGCCCAATGTAAAGGAAAGCCCTGGCGGCTTAAGAGACCTACAAATTATCGGATGGGTCTTTAAGCACCATTACAAAACAGCAACTCTGCGCGAATTAACTCAATACGACATTCTTCCCCAAAACGAATATGAAGAGCTATTTTCTGCACAGGAACTCTTATGGAAAATACGCTTTGCCCTACACTTACAAACAGGACGCTGCGAAGATCGACTACTTTTTGATCACCAACGTGAAGTAGCGGCATCTTTTGGCTTTACCGAACAGAAAAACAATGAAGGCGTGGAGCAATTTATGCAGCTCTACTTCAAAACAGTGATGCAATTAGAGCGCCTTAATGAGACCTTACTGCAATTTTTTGACGAACGCTGCCTTACTCACAACGAAAAAACTTACAAACCTCAAGCCATCAACGACAAATTTGACAGCATTGCCGGTTATATTGCTGCAAAAAGCGTCGGCATTTTCGAAGCTCACCCCCGCGCCTTACTAGAAATTTTTATATTAATACAAAAAATCCCATCAATTAACGGTATTAGAGCAACCACTATTCGCCTTATCCGCAGCAACTTACACTTAATTGACAACAACTTCCGCCAAGACCCACTTGCCAAGCAATTATTCGTAGATATATTGCGCCAACCACGCACGATCAACCGCGTACTACGCATGATGAATCGCTATGGGGTATTGGCTGCATACCTGCCTAGCTTTAATAATATTGTGGCACGCATGCAATACGACCTATTCCACATTTATACCGTGGATGAACACACACTTTTTGTAATCCGAAATTTGCGTCGCTTTGCCTTAGAAAAGCACAATGAGGAACTGCCTTTCTGTAACAGTATTTTTCTATTAATCCCTAAGCCCCATATTTTATATACAGCTGGATTATTTCATGACATTGCAAAAGGAAAAAAAGGCGACCATTCCGAGCTAGGCCAAGCCATTGCCCAACAGTTCTGCATTGACCATAAAATACCAGATCACGACACGAAATTGATTTGCTGGTTAGTGCGCAATCATTTAGTCATGTCGACCACAGCACAACGCAAAGACATTAGTGATCCTGAAGTAATTCATGAGTTTGCCGCCAAAGTAGGCAAAATAGAAAACCTAAACTACCTATACCTACTCACCGTCGCTGATATTCGCGCCACCAATCCCGCGCTATGGACCTCATGGAAAGATTCCTTGCTAAAAGAACTATACAGCTCAACAGCTAACGCATTGAGACGCGGACTAGAAAACCCGATCCTACAATTAGATACCATAAAAGAAACACAGTCCGAAGCACACAAAGAATTACTTAAAAAAGGGCTATCAGCAGCCAACATCCAAAAAGCATGGAGCCACATCAGTTCTGATTATTTTCTACGCTACTATACAGATGAAGCCGTCTGGCATACCATTGCCATTAACGCCAACGCTGAAAACGACTTACCGCTAATTCTCTTGCGCCCACAAAACCAGCGTGGTAGCGCAGAAATCTTTATCTATACCCAGCACAAACAGGAGGATTTTATCTTCTCACGCTGCACAGCCACACTGGATAATTTAGGCTTAACTATTCTTGATGCGAGGATCATTTCCACTCAAGACGAGCAGTACACACTGAACAGCTTCCAAGTGCTAGAACAATCAGGTGAGCCTATTACCGATTTACGCCGCGAACTACACATTTGCTCCACAGTAAAACAACAATTAAGTGATAGTACTAATACTCAACAAAAAAACCTGCATCATCATTCGCGCCAAGCCACACACTTCCCAATTCGCACCCAGGCCCGCTTCCACCAAGACCCACAGAATCGATACGATATTTTAGAATTAATCACCACCGACCACCCGGGGTTACTAGCAAAAGTAGCTCAGTTTTTTCGCACCAATCAACTCAATATTATCAGTGCAAAAATTACCACCATAGGCAGTCGAGCAGAAGATATATTCTTCCTCAACACTCAAACCAATCAATTATTAAGTAATGAACAAATGCAAAACTTAGCTAAGGATTTAATTCAACTACTAAAAAAGTAACTGATCTTATTTTAGGTAGGATTTTACTGGCACTACTAATCCAAATAAATAATCACTGTAACTGCTGTCATTCCCGAAATCTTTAATCGGGAATCCATGCATACCCGATAGATTCCTGCTAAAAATAGTCAGGAATGGCAGTTTCTCTTTGTTATAGGCTATGTCACCGTTAAGTGTGGAATTTAAAAAACCGCTATTATTTTAAGGACTTATAAAGGCCGTGGGTAACTTCTCATTATCCACTGGCACGGAATAATACCCCCCGTCATCCTGCATGCTGTTAGCAGGAATCTATGCTCAACGTAGATTCCCGATAAACAGACCACGGGAATGACGACCTTACCCAGTCAAGCTGAGCAGAAACTTTATCTACATTTACCCGTGAATAATGAGAAGTTACGGCCGTGGAATTCTGCCTCAAGCCTTGTATTTTAGGGCATTAAGAAATTGGATTGTATTTTTCCACACTTAACGGTGACAGAGCCTTGTTATATGAGTTTAAGTATAAATCTATTCGGATTGGTATAATACCAGTGCGAGAGCTGGAAAATCAGAAGCGCATCAATCAGCCTAGCGCCCAACCTTATTCGCAATAAAAGATTTCATCTTATAGCTCAGCTTTTCTTTTTCCTCTAGCTCCAGCAACCTTTGCTGCTCATTCGTTCTTGCAAGAAACTCTTGTTCTTCGTTATGTTTAATGGACTGTAATTTATTCCGCAACTTATCCCTGTATTCATCCGTAATATCCAAGCGAATAAACTCGCTATCTTTACGCAGTAAATAGCGCGCTAAAGTATCTAAAAAAGCATCATCAATATCTTCTACTTGCCACATTTCTGCATACACAGAAAAATTAGTATGGTTATTCACCATAACTTTAATCTGCGATTGCTCATAATCTACTTCAAAACGCACTCGCACCGGTATTTTCTTAGTCAGCACAAATCTAGCTGACTCTTCACCACCCACACCGCCTAACCTATACATTTTTGAAGGAATTCGCTTAGCATGTAAAAAAGCATTTTCCTGCTCAATCGCCGATTTAGTTTGCACATTATATTTAAGCTCACCCTTACCGATGCAATAAAAAGTAAGGTTAATTTGTACTAACTTATTGAAATCAGAAAACCCGCCATATCCATCAGTATTAATCTTATACTCTTTTTGCATCAGCGTACCTAAGCGTGGAAAGCGATCACTGTAACTTTCCACTTGTATAGGCACTTCAAGATAATTCAAATGCGCGACTAACTCTTGCAAGTATTTAAAAACTTGCTGCATTTTAGGTAAAATTTTCGTTTTATAGTGCTTATCTCGAAGCGCTTGCTGGTCAACAGTTTGCTGTTCGGATAATTTTTTTTGATCAGCTTCTTTTCTTAATTGATCAAGAACGCCCATCGCTACGCACCTAATCTTTGCCTAAATGCCTCATAAATCAATACCCCAGCAGCAACAGAGACATTTAAACTATCAACACTACCTTGCATAGGAATTTTGACCAAGAAATCACATTGCTCACGCGTTAAGCGACGCATGCCTTTTTCTTCCGCCCCCATCACTAAAGCTAAGGGCATATTAATATCGGTTTCATAAATGGTTTTATCAGCTTCACCAGCCGCACCAACTACCCAGATACCTTGCTCTTTTAACCAAGCAATCGTACGGCTAATATTAGTTACTTGATAAACCGGCACGGTTTCCGCTGCGCCACTGGCAACTTTACAGACCGTCGGTGTAATCCCTACCGCCTGATCTTTAGTCACAATCACTCCTTGCACACCCGCTGCATCAGCAGTACGCAAACAAGCGCCTAAATTATGTGGATCTTGAATATGATCTAAAATTAACCAAAACGGCACTTGCTTAGCGCCCTCCACAACCGATTTCAAATCATTTTCAGAGCGCATCGCGGGCATTTCTACTTCTAAAATAATGCCTTGATGATTCGCGCCTTTGGATAAGCTATCCAATTGCTTGCGATCCGCTTTTTGGATATTAATGCCTCGTTGCCCCAAGCCTTTTACTAGACCTTGCAACCGCTCATCTTGTCTTTTTTGATCCACCCAAGCTTGATTAACTTTCTCAGGTGAATAATCTAATGCTGACTGCGCTGCATGCACGCCAAAAATCTTTGCTAAACTCATTTATGAACCTTCTTCTTCGCTACCTTAGCTTTATGCTTTGGCTTTTTATGTTTTGGTTTCTTTCTGTCTTTTTTCTTTTCTGGTTTTCCCTGTGCATCAACTACCGGTGCCCGTGCCGTTGTTTTTCTTTGCTGACCTAATAATTCAAAGTCAATTTTCTTATCATCTAAATTAACACCGGCAACCACAATATTCACTGCATCCCCTAAGCGATAATTTACACCTGTCCGTTCGCCCTTTAACTGATGACTTAATGGGTCAAACTTAAAAAAGTCCTGTCCCAAAGCAGTCACATGCACCAAGCCCTCAACATACAAATCAACCAACTCAACAAATAAGCCAAAACCCGTTACCGCAGAAATAATCCCTGGAAAGGTTTCACCAATTTTGTCTTGCATAAATTCGCACTTCAACCAACTAACTACATCACGCGTAGCATCATCAGCTCTTCGCTCATTAGATGAGCAATGCTCGCCTAAAGTCGCAATTTCTGGAAAACCACAATAAAAGCTTTCTGGTGATTTGCCCTGTAGGCAGTGACGAATTGCACGATGCACCATCAAATCAGGATAACGACGAATCGGCGAAGTAAAATGCGTATAAGCATCTAAAGCCAAACCAAAATGACCTTTTTTCTCAGGACTATACACCGCCTGCGACATAGAGCGTAATAACACCGTCTGAATTAAATGCGCGTCCGGCCGGCCTTTAATGGTACTTGTTAAGTGCATATAATCTACTGGCGTTGGTTTATCACCACCGCCCATATGCAAGCCCACTTCACCCAAAAAGGTTTTTAAATTCTTAATTTTTTCTTCTGAAGGCCCCTCATGAATACGCAATAAACGCGGCATTTTTTTACGGTTCAAATAACGCGCCGCCGCACTATTTGCCGCAATCATAAACTCTTCAATTAGCTTATGCGCATCATTCCGTTGGGTAGGGATAATTTTTTCAATTTTCCGGCCTTCACCAAAAATAATCTGCGTATCTTGAGTGTCAAAATCCATCGCACCACGCACCTCACGCTGCCCACGCATCGCTTTATACAAAGCGTACATTTCTTCTAAAAGCGGCAATACATCTTTGTATTTTTTCTTTAACTTGGCATGATCATGCTCTAACATCTCCGAAACCTTATTGTAGGTTAAGCGAGCATGCGAACGCATCACGGCATCAAAAAACTTGGTGCGCGTCACTTGTCCTTGTTCGTTAATGATCATTTCACAGACCATACACAAACGATCTTCATCAGGGTTAATCGAGCATAAGCCATTGGATAAAATTTCCGGCAACATAGGAATAACTTGCTCGGGAAAGTACACAGAAGTACTAC
Organism: bacterium; assembly: GCA_030591965.1. GTDB lineage: Bacteria > Pseudomonadota > Gammaproteobacteria > Methylococcales > Methylomonadaceae > Methyloprofundus. Next base: position 2,312 of record JAUVAA010000067.1, on the reverse strand, counting down.
GATTTTTCGCCTCAATGTCTAACGCTGTGCCCTGCTGTACATAGTGAGACACATCAGCAATAGCAACTAACAGCTTCCAGCCTTTGGGCGTTTTACTACAAAATACCGCATCATCAAAATCGCGCGCATCTTCACCATCAATAGTGACTAATGGCACATCACGCAAATCAACGCGACCTTCTTTTGCCTCTTCGGCAACCACTTTTTTTAGTGGTTTAACTTGTTTTAAGACCGCTTCAGGCCACTCATTAGGTAACTCATAAGTACGTATTGCAACATCGATCTCCATACCCGGAGCCATATGAGCGCCCAATACTTCGGTAATTTTACCTATAGGCTGACGACGAGACGTTGGCTGTTCGGTAAGAGTGGCCACCACCATGTCGCCTTTTTTAGCACCATTACTTTCACCTTTAGTAATCAAAACATTTTGCGTGATTTTCTTATTGTCTGGCTTAACAAACTGTACGCCATGCTCGCTAATAAAATGCCCGACAACCTGATGCGTATTGCGCTCTAAAACCTCAACAATCTTACCTTCTCTACGCCCTTTTCTATCCACACCTGAAACGCGCACCAAAGCACGATCATTGTGTAAAACTTGATTCATTTCTCGCGGGGACATAAATAAGTCCTCCCCACCACCATCATCAGGCTTTAAAAAACCAAAACCATCAGGGTAACTTAAAATGCGTCCAGCTATTAAATCTTGCTTATCGACCAGACAATATTGCTGACGTCGATTAAATAAAACCTGGCCATCACGCTCCATCGCCCTCATACGGCGGCGTAAAGCTTCTAGCTGATCTTCAGACTCCAATGTGAACGCCTCGGCAATTTGCTTGCGCCCTATCGGCTTACCGCGTTGCTCAATCAACTGTAAAATCAATTCTCGGCTAGGAATAGGCTGCTCGTATTTGGCTGCCTCACGCTGCGCATAAGGGTCGGCAATCGTACTGAAATCGATATTATTGTCTGAGGATTCGCTCATAATTTTAACTTTATTTTTATTCAAATTTCTTTCTTTTCATGGTTATTTTATTCATCATAACGCAAGATACGCGCACTGAGTAATAGTTTTCCCTTAATCCACAATAGATATAGCGCCAATTCAACAAAAGTTAAAACAGGCTTAGCCGTGTAGGGTTTATTAAGACGCGGTACAATGCCCGCTAAATAACTATATTATTCTTATCCATTAAGGTAACTTCATGAATTTACTCGTTCGTAACATCGCACGCACTCTAACAGAAACAGAGCTTCTCGCATTATTTGAACCTTACGGCAGCGTACAGTCTTGCGCTTTAGTCATGAACAAAGAAAGCGGACTATCCAAAGGTTTTGGTTTTGTCGAAATGCCTAAAGTAGGCGAGGCTAAAGCCGCCATGTTGGGCCTTAATGGTAAAGATATAGATGGCAGTAAACTGCGCGTTAAAAAAGCTGAAAACAAGACCGAAGCCAAGCAAGCAGACCAAGAATAAAAAATCACCATGACCACTGATCAAGAAAAAAAACGCGTCAATCAAGACCCGCTGCATGGGATCACTTTAAAAGAGATCATGATCCAATTGTTCGAGAAATATGGTTGGGAAGAACTGGGGCAGCGCGTTAAAATTAAGTGTTTTACAGACAACCCAAGCATTACTTCTAGCCTTAAGTTTCTGCGTAAAACACCTTGGGCACGCAAAGAAGTAGAAGCGCTTTACCTAGACACTCAATGGCAAACTGAAGATGTTTGGGCTAATGCACGCAATCGCGATAAAACATAAAGATTTTGTGGCGAGGGATTTTAGCCGCGATTTCATATAAGTCGCGGCAAAAGCCCCTCCCACAAAGTCTGGTATTTAATGACAACACCTCACTTATTAAGCCACAGGAAACATCATGACTTCTGGTTTTCTCAATGCCACCTTACTCATCTGTCAATTTGAGCTAAAAAGGCTATTTACTACACGTAAAGGTCTACTCTATCTCATTACTTTCTCCATAGTCTGGTATTTTATCCTGCTCTACCCGATTCGCTTTTCTGCTGACCTATTTGAACAAAATCAAAACTCAACTCAAGGCAGTAATTTTTTTGAATTTATCGGTTTTGGAGCTTTACTCAACTGGCAAATACCCGAGTTCGGTGTGTATTGGCGCTTTGCTTTAGTTATGTTTCCTTTACTCTGTATTACTATTGCCTCCGATCAAAGCTGTTCTGATCGAGAACGTGGTACTTTACGCTTTCTCAGTTTACGTGCCAGCCGCGACAGTCTGTTTTTTGGTCGCTTTGCGGGGGCCATGGCGATTCAAACATTATTGATCTTAGT
>JAUVAA010000145.1 GCA_030591965.1 bacterium | reverse complement strand
CCATAACTATATTGACCGTGAATACTGGCGTGACAGTTTCCCGCTTATTTTTTATATACATCGTTCATTCTCAGCCATTATTTTATTTACCAACTTGTGGCTAGCTTGGAAGGTTTACCAATCTGTAAGCAAAAACAACCTATTACTACGCCTAGCTTATGCCTTGGTCGGACTGATTATTACAGCGGTTCTTGCGGGTGTATCTTTAGATAGATTAGGAATGCCACCTATCGCTCAACCTATTCATCTATTAATGGCGAATTTAATTTTTGGCGTACAATTTTTTATCTTTATCTGTATTAGTTATGCAGCTAAAAAGCCTGCTGCTATAGCAACATCTCAGACATAAAAGTCATTTAATGATTCGGCCCTGCATACCTTTGCGGGCTGAATCATATTAGTTTATGAATTTTTCTCGTATTCATATAACTAAATATTACTCTTGTATAAATAGCCCATTAAAATTTGCCTCAGGGACAAGCTATGCTAAAAATAATTTTACGTTGGATACTGACTTTAATTTTTAAAGTCGAAGTGAAAGGTTTAGAAAACTATAAAAAAGCCGGAGATCGGGTACTTATTATTGCCAATCACAGCTCTTTTTTAGACCCTTTATTATTGGGCGTTTTCTTACCAGGTAAAGTTACTTTCGCCATTAACACCCAAATTGCTAAACGCTGGTGGCTCAAGCCCTTTATTAATTTAACAGGCTTCTTTCCAATGGATCCAACCCATCCATTATCATTAAAAAACTTAATTCATCACCTACAAAAGCCAAGTAATACCGTCCTTTTCCCTGAAGGCAGAATTACTGTCACCGGCTCCTTAATGAAGGTTTATGACGGCACAGGAATGGTCGCGGATAAGTCAGGGGCGACTATTTTACCGGTACGTATTGAAGGCGCTCAGTTCACACATTTTTCACGCTTACAAAACATTGTTCGCTTACGTTTCTTCCCTAAAATTACCCTAAAAATACTCCCTCCAACCAAAGTCACGGTAGCTAAAGAACTCAGAGGAAAAGAGCGCCGTCATGCCTGTGGTCTAGTGTTAACCGATATTATGACCGATATGATGTTTACCACGAGTCATTACCAACAGACGCTTTTTTCTGCACTGATAGAAGCTAAAGGCATACACGGTGGCAAACATACCGTTGCCGAAGACTTAGACCGACAACCTTTATCCTACAACACGCTTATTACTCGCAGTATCGCGATCGGTAACGCGTTAACCAAGATTACGAAAAAAGGTGAAAATGTCGGTATATTTCTGCCTAATAGCACTAAAACGCTTAATGTCGTTTTAGGTTTGCAACTACATGACCGTGTGCCTGCCATGTTGAATTATTCAACTGGCGCAAGCGGCATGACCTCTGCTTGTCACACAGCCCAAGTAAACACAGTGTTAACTTCACGGCGGTTTATTGAACTAGGAAAATTTGAGCATGATGCGGCGCAATTAGCAGAAAATTTAAATCTTGTTTACTTAGAAGATCTAGGCGAAAAAATCAGCGGCTTAGATAAACTAAAAGCCCTTATACAAGCAAAAACAATACACATATGGTATCCACATGGTCAGCATAATCCTGATAGCCCTGCAGTAGTTCTGTTTACCTCAGGCTCAGAAGGCGCGCCTAAAGGCGTTGTTTTGTCGCACAGAAATATCTTAGCTAATCACAAACAAGTCGCCGCGCGTATCAATTTTAATCCTCAGGATACTGTGCTTAATTTTTTACCTATGTTTCATTCCTTTGGCTTTACCGTCGGCACCATGTTACCGATTATGAGTGGCATGACGACCTTCTTTTACCCCTCGCCTTTGCACTACAGCATCATCCCTGAAATCGCTTACGATATTAATGCCACCATCATGTTTGGCACCAATACCTTCTTAGCGGCTTATGGTAAAAAAGCCCACGCGTATGACTTTTACAATATCCGTTATGTCGTTGCTGGCGCAGAAAAATTACATGAAAATACACGCAAACTTTGGGCTGATAAATTTGGTATTCGTATTTTAGAGGGTTATGGAGCGACCGAAACGGCCCCCGTTGCTGCCGTTAATACTCCCATGTTTTATAAAGCAGGAACCGTGGGCCGCCTACTGCCCAATATGCAATATAAACTAGAACATATTCCCGGTATTGAAGGCGCTGGAAAACTACACCTTTATGGCGAAAACATAATGCAAGGCTATTTGCTTGCAGACAACCCAGGTAAATTAGTACCCCCCAGCTCAATCTATGGACTAGGTTGGTATGACACTGGTGATATTGCCCATGTCGATGAAGAGAACTATGTCACCATTAAAGGACGCAGTAAGCGTTTCGCAAAAATCAGTGGCGAAATGGTATCCTTAACCGCGACCGAACAACTCATTACAGACATTTGGCCTGATACGCAGCATATAGTCGTCAGCATTCCTGATGAGAAAAAAGGCGAACAATTAGTCCTTATTACCACACAAGAAAATGTCACTAGCAAAGAGCTAATGCAAAAAGCAACAGGCATAGCTAGCATTAGCTTACCTAAAAAATTCATCACCGTAGAAAAACTACCCGTATTAGCAACAGGAAAAGTTAATTACCCAACAGCAACACAACTCGCACTGGATCATTTCACAAGCTTAGTTTTAGACTAAAAAAATAGACCATAAAAAATTGCATGAACGGTTCATTTCAGATTACTTGCAAAAAACCTAGTATTCTTATGCCTTCCAACTTATCTTTTTATATCTATAACGCCATGTTCGACTTTATTTTCTGCGCGCAAGTTTAAAACCTTCGCCTTTCAGGCGAACAGATTTATCTCCAATGCTATAATTTTATGATGAAATATCGCTATGGAAGTCATACAGTTTATAACATTGAATATCACTTTGTCTGGGTAACAAAATATTGACACCTCGTTTTAAAAGGTGATGTTGCATTGCGATTGCGTGAGCTAGTAAGGCAATCGTGTGAAGCATTTGAAATAAAGATACTAGGTGGAGTGGTAAGTAAGAGTCATGTGCACATATTAGTCTCAGCGCCGCCGAATATGTGAAAAGCGACGCTAACACTATAAGAGTTACTTAATATACGTAGGTTGAACAAGCTAATCTTCAGTTATCCTTGCTTTCAATTCCACAGCATACTGCTCTAAAGCATTAAGTAACTGAATATCCACGCCATCTTGCTGTTTTAATTTACTTATAGATTCGCTAAAAGTCGTAAAATCAAGAAAACCATTTTGCTGTCTATCACTTAAGCGCTCCCGACAAAATGCTTTCCATAGAACTTGATCTTCTTTACTCAAAGTTTCTGGGAAGTTCCGACCTCGATACCTAAACAACATAGTAACTAATCTTGAATCACTCGCAGGAATAGTATAATCCGCTAATTCTGCAGGCTTCAATGTCCGAATAGTATTCATCACTTGCTTATCAACAGCAGAAAAGAAGCCGCCGCTATAAATCATTAAATCAGGATCAGGATGGCTATCTGCAGCAAATTTTCTAGCACTGAAAACTTGAGTAAGTTTGGCAATGATATCTTGCGACTGTTGAATGAAATCCCGGTGTAGACAACATTGCTCTCTATCAATTTGCAAACGCTCGGCATCATTCGGACGCAAAACTTTTTCCGGTGCAACAATAGGACACTTATTGATATGAATAGTTTTTAACGGAATACGCTCAACACCTTCCGGCAAATCAGCTTTGGCCGTAAAAATACGTTTTTGTATCTCGTCTACAGACAAGCCAAGCATCACACTAGGGTCAACCGACAAATCATAAACAATCACCCCATTACTGTTACTTGGGTCTTGGCATATCGGCAAAACCAAGGCTAAATATTGTTTATCTGCACCATACATACCAGAAACATGTACAACCGGCGTAAAACTCCCCAGCTGTAATAACTGTTTTACTTGGTGCTTGCCTCGGTTATCTAAGAAGAATTGAAATAACTTAGGTTGAGCTTGTTTAATTAATCGCGCAATCTCTATGGTAGCATGCACATCAGACAAGGCATCATGCGCATCTTCATGAGCAACCTCATTTTCTGCCGTTAACTTTTCTAAACGAAAACTAATACGCCCTTCTGCATCCACTGGCCAGCGCATACCTTCAGGGCGTAAAGCATGCATCGTTCTTACTAAATCAATCAAATCCCAACGCGAATTACCATTTTGCCATTCACGCGCATAAGGATCGTAAAAGTTACGGTACAAAAGGTTACGCGTCACTTCATCATCAAAACGTAAATTGTTATAACCTAAAGTACAGGTATCTGCTTGCGCCATCTGCTCATGAATTAAAGCAATAAATTCCGCTTCGGGCTTGCCTTTTTCAGCGGCTAATTGCGGCGTAATTCCCGTCACGCAACAGGCTTCAGGTTGTGGCAAAGTATCATCAGCTGGCTTGCAATAAATCACTAACGGCTCGCTGATAATATTAAAATCAAAATCCGTCCGAATCCCAGCAAATTGAACCGCTCTATCCCGCTGCGGATCCACTCCAAATGTTTCATAGTCATGCCAATAAAAGCTATTCTGTGTCATATTTCCTAGTTATTTTTTAGTCATACGGTTTTAAAATAAAACGGGGGTATATCATGTTACTTACGGACAAATCTGTCCTTCATATTGATGTATATTACTCCAAATTCTGCCACCGTTTTTTGACCGAATAAGTGCGTGTATGCAATGGTCAAGTACCATTGCATACTACGATTTCAACCACTGGGTTTCTCGCTATTTTCATCAAAAGTTAGGCGTACTTTAATTTTGACATCATTGAAAACCGACACTAACTCCAAAAATAATAAGTCCCTTCACCTGAAAAGCTTAACCTGCATAATTGCTCATTCTTTGGCAATAAGCCCAAAGTTATTTTTTATAGCGCTTGCATACGAATAGATAAATTGATATTAATTACTCTTGCCTGTTCATTTTTGACTTTAATTAGTAAGAGTGAGTGATGTCTTTCTTAGTATGTTAAATACTAAAATTGATCCGGCTTCTCATTTTTAGCTCTTAATTCACATTTAAGTGTGTAGCCCTATTTTTAAAAAACTGAACAATAGCATGCTGATTTACAACCGAGAAAACTTCTCTACAACCCCCTTAAAGTATGGAGACATTCTATATGGAATTAGATAAAGCAATATTGATTATAAAAGCATTGTCCGATGGAATTGATCCAAATACAGGTGAACAATTCCCAGAAGACAGCCCATACCAGTCACCCAATACAGTTAGAGCATTATTTACAGCGCTTACTGCCCTAGAAAAACAACAAAAAACAATGATGCGGCAACAAAATCTACCTGACAGCGCAGGAAACCCGTGGGAGGAAGAAGAGGATAATAGACTGCTTCATGCTTATGATGCCGGTATTGAGATAGAGGAAATATCCAAGCATCATAGCCGAACAGTGGGAGCAATCAAGTCACGGTTAGTTAAACATGGCCGAATTAAACACAGTTAAGCATCATCTCTTTAACGACCTTATTCCCTCTGCATATTAAACGCTCTAAATTAGCACCTCTATCTATTCTAGCGAATAAAATTTTTCGTGAGTTCAATACCCGAGTTGTTTTTCAAGAGCTGTAATTGATTCTTTAATTTCATCCAAATAGGATTTCCAGCTGACAACTTCCTCGCTGTTAACAAGCGTTGTATCAAGCCCGCTTAATACCTCACCTAGCTTACTTACCTTGCTCATTGCTGATCGGTGATCTTTTTTTATCGCTTCGGCTTTCTCTTCCGCTGAAGGCTCAATGTACTCAACAGCTTCAGCAGACGCCTTAACAGCAGCCTTAATTATATGAGTAGTAATCGGCGTATCTTCGGATTTAGCCTCTATTGCAGCCGTGTCTAAAACAGCTAAACGCTCTCCTTTAGGCGCCTTGGCCAAAGCAACCAACTGCGGCGTACTCATTTCTGCAAGTTCAGACGATGTAAATGTATATTTGACAGGTACTGTGATTACGCTCTCAACGGAACCCTCTATATTGGTTTCCACATTTTCAAAATCAATCTCAGAATCATCTATTGCAGCGCTAATGCTTACGGATAGTTTGGCATTATCAAAAGAGTCAGCCGTATCAGGAAGTTTTACATTAACGGCTATTTCAGTTAATAATTCCTGCTGAACTTCACCCGCTAGAGCTAGCTCATTAAGCCTAGATTTTTGCAAATTTAGGGTGCTTTCTCCCCATGCATAATAAGAAGTAAACCCCAGTGCCTTATACGCTTTAGTGTCTCTCATTTTGTGACAAGCTTGAATCGTCTTATCCTGACCAGCCTGTAACTGAAGCAGCCCCTCTTTTGCTTGTTGCTCTAATTCTTTGGCCCGTTCTACTGTCGGTGTCTGGTGAATTACTTCATTACTCATTTATTAACCTTTACATGATTCAAAACTTAAAAAAGGGACTTTGGGTTAGCTTGCTAAATGGCTTTTATTGCCACTTTGATAAATTAAAGGACTATCCACTTAAAACGGAACATATTAAAAACTGTAGGGCGTGGCTTTAGCCCGCTAGTGCCAAGCGCTTACTCCAAAGGCGGGCTGAAGCCACGCCCTACAAATATAACTAATATCCCGCCTTAAATGAGTAGCCAATTAAAGCACTAGCGTAATGTTCTGCTAAATAAATTCAGAGCCAACTGATAACCTAACATTGCAGTTTGTGCGTCATAACGCTCACCTTCATCACGCATAAACGCATGTTGCGCATTGAATTCATGCCAAGTAAAAGTCAGATTTGTTTCGCTGAGCTTTTGATAAATTTCAACGCGCCCCGCTGTTGGAATATGTGAATCTTGCTTGCCCCAAATCATCTGTAGTTCACCAGTAATATCCTGCAAGCGCTCCATGCTATGTTGCCCAGGCTTATTAGGAATGACTTGCGTATGCAAATCGGTTGCATAAAAACAAGCAGTGCCTTTAACTTCTGGTTGTAATGCCGCACGAAATGCTAAGTGACCACCGATACAAAAACCCATTGCACCAATATTACCGTTGCACCAGTCTTGTTGTTTAATAAAAGCAATAAGCGCAGCATTGTCAGTATCATAGCCCTGCACATCTTTAGCCATTTTATCCGCATTGCCTTTCTCACGACCGGCATCGTCATAACCTAATACTGTGCCAATAGGATTAAGTTCATGAAACACTTCAGGCACCAACACGACATAGCCGTGGCTTGCCATCATTTGCGCCGCACGCTCAATAGGGCCAGTTTGCTGAAATATTTCTGAATAAAACAAAATGGCAGGATATTTACCTTCGCCCACAGGACGATGGATATAAGTACGCATAAGCCCTGTAGGGGTATTAAGGTCAGCGGTATGGCTTTGTATGTTCATGATAAGCTCTCTTAATTAACTTTTAATTTGTTTATAGGGATGTCGTAAAAACAAGGATATTGTACAACGATGCATGTCGCTCGTGCCTCATAATACTTGTTTTCTTAGCTGAAATGACGCATTTAATGACCATTAAGAGCAATTGTGTATTTAGTCTCGCTGAAAAGTCTGCAATAATATTCCAACCAGTGCATAACTCGCCATTTTGACTTATTAGTTTGTTCTTAAGTTAAGTACGCTGAGCTAACTAACTGAAGTTTCCCAATTATTAAGTAGCTAAAGTACACAATGCTGGCGTGTCGAGGTTTATTTTAGGTGGTTTTGCCATGTTTATAGCAAACCCCTATTTAATTCCCCTTAGGCGATTCACTACCGTACACTTTTTAATACAGGCATTGCTAAGTATAAAAAGGTGATAATGTAGAGGGTTTGCATTGAAAATATCCTACATTGTCAGATTCTTACAAGATTTACCGTACTATCCATAGCTG
>JAUVAA010000084.1 GCA_030591965.1 bacterium | reverse complement strand
TCTAAATCAGCTAAAACCAAAGATAAAAAAGAGTATTCCCCTCTGAGTTTTGTGAGAGAGTTTTTTAGTAAGAAAAAAGGCAATATTATGAAAATAAGGCTTGATTTTAAACGTGGAAACTCCCACGCTTCGCGTGGAAACACATATGGGAACGCTCTGCGTTCCGTGACGCAGAGCGTCAGTCTATGCATTACAACGCAGAGCGTTGGAACGAGGTTGTGTGGTTTTTGTCCCGCCTTAAGTGCGTAGCCAGTTAGTGTAGCTTAAGTAACTGATGTTACGCGCGCCTCAGATCACGACAATTAAATTAAGAGTAACTTCTTAATAAACAATGCATTATCTGTAGGTTGGGTTAGCTTATCTAAGCGTAGCGCAGATAAGCTAACCCAACATGATTGAGAAAGCCAAAGATGTTGGGTTACGCTTTTTTATTGCTGTGCAAAAAAAATCTAACCCAACCTACGCTATACTCTTGTTATTAAATGAAATTAATTATCTTAATGGTAGTGATACCTCAGATAGAATACGAGCTGTAGATAATCGAAAAAAATCATAAATCGTTGATTAATAATCGGTGCGTAACATCAGTTAAGTAATAGGGGAGTGTATTAGATGTGTATGTGGTGGGTGCGGAAATTAGTTAAAATCTTTCTAGGGGTGTTTTGTGCTTGTTTTATCTTAGTTACAAGCTCACAAGCAGAATCACTACCGGAAACTGTACACAAAGTTAAACCTAGCATTGTTGGCGTTGGGACGTTTATGCCTTCTCGTAGCCCGCGAGGGGTATTTTTAGGAACGGGTTTTGTTGTGGGTAATGGCCAATTAGTAATTACCAATGCGCACGTTGTTACAAAGCTATTAGACTATGAAAAAATGGAGCAATGGGCTATTTTTATTTCGAATGGTAATAATCCTAAGGCGGCTATTGTTGAACGAATAGCACTTGATGCAGAGCATGATGTTGCGATTTTAAAACTCAAAAAAGGCGTATTGCCTGCTTTAACATTGGGCGAAACAGCAAGTGTAAGAGAGGGTGAGCAGTATGCTTTTACCGGCTACCCTATAGGAATGGTGTTAGGTTTGTACCCAGTAACACATCAAGGCATAATTTCTGCCATTAGTCCTGTTGCGATTCCAATGTTTAATTCAACTAAACTTAATGCAAAGCTAATTAGACGATTACAAAAGCCGTATAATGTATTTCAGTTAGATGCGACCGCTTACCCTGGTAATAGTGGTAGCCCACTATATAATACAGATACTGGCCAGGTTATAGGTGTGATCAATAAAGTATTTGTTAAAGATACAAAAGAAAATGTATTGTCCAAGCCCAGTGGCATTACTTATGCAATTCCTATTGAGCACGTTAAAAATTTGTTAAATAGTAAAGGTTTGTAGCGGTATTACAGCGAACATAAAGGGAAAAAACGTGATTAGGATTTTTAAACATTATATTTCTAGTGCCTATTTAGGCTTAATGATTGGCGAGTGGCTACTCTTTTTTCTCGCGATGTACTTGGGGAGTGATATCCGCTTTTTGACTGTTTCCTCTTGGTATACAGATACAGACATTATTGAAGCCAGTGTTATTTTTTCGGTAGCTTTAAATCTATCTTGTGTTGGGTTAGGTTTATACAGAAGAAGTCTTGATTGGGAAGATTATAATTTAGTTTTACGTGTCTGCATCAGTTTTCTGATTGGCGCAATCATTACAATCAGTATTTATTATTTATTCCCCAAATACTTTATGGCGCGTAGTGTGTTTGTTTATGCGCTTGTTTTTGCATTTTTAGGCATGATGACTAGTCGTTATTTGTTTTATCGATATGTTAGCCTTGATAAGATACAGCGTCGTGTATTAGTGCTAGGTACTGGCGAAAAAGCCAAGCAATTAAATTATGTTAATAATCAGTATGTACATAAAGGCTTTAGCATTGTTGGTTTTTTTGATGTAGGTGAAGAGAGTAGTGTTGTTGATGAAAAATTACGTATAGAAAATACGCAAACACTGGCTCAGATAGTGCTTGATTATCAAATAGATGAAATTGTTATTGCTATAGATGATAGGCGTAAAGCGATGCCGCTTAATGAATTGCTAGACTGTAAGGCTTTAGGTGTGCAGATTATGGATTTATTAAGCTTTTATGAGCGTGAACAAGGCTTGATTTATCTTGATGGGTTAACGTTGAGTTGGGTTTTATTTTCTGATGGCTTTGACTTTAGTGGATTGAGATCTGCGATAAAACGAGTCGTTGATATTGTTGCGAGTCTAGGATTATTGGTAGTCACTTGGCCTTTTATGTTGTTAACGGCATTGGCAATTATGTTAGAAAGCGGGGTTAAAGCCCCCATCTTTTATAGGCAAATCCGAGTTGGAGAGCAAAATAAGAACTTTGGTGTCATGAAATTCCGTAGTATGCGCACTGATGCTGAGAAAAATGGAGCTCAATGGGCGCAAAAAAATGATGATCGTATTACACGAGTAGGGCGGTTTATTAGGAAGTGTCGTATCGATGAATTGCCGCAAATATTTAATGTCTTAAAGGGTGAAATGAGTTTTGTTGGGCCTCGACCTGAGCGGCCTGAATTCGTTGAAGGCTTTGAAGAAAGAATTCCTTTTTATGCTGAACGGCATCGAATTAAGCCGGGAATTACAGGGTGGGCGCAGCTTTGTTACCCTTATGGAGCAAATGAACAAGATACCATTAATAAGCTGGAATATGACTTATATTATGTGAAGAATTCTAGTCTATTTTTAGATCTCTCGATTATTTTGGGGACTGTTGAAGTCATTTTATGGGGCAGAGGAGCAAGGTAATTGCAACATAACTCTATAACAATATCTCATCATGGCGCGGTTAATGGCGTAACCGGCTCTTGTCATGAGTTACATTTGAATGCTAAAAATTCAATACTTATTGATTGTGGCTTATTTCAGGGGGCCGAAACCTCGCCAAATGGCTCTAGTTTTGAGCAATTAAAAATCGATTTCCCTATCGAGCAAGTTCAGACCTTGATTGTTACCCATAGCCATATTGATCATGTAGGGCGAATCCCTTATTTATTAGCGGCTGGGTTTAAAGGAAAAATCTACTGCTCCGAACCGACCGCCCAACTGCTACCACTGGTTTTAGAAGACGCCATAAAAATTGGCTTTACTAAAGATAAAGCCTTAGTGGAAAAATTCCTGACACTTATTCAAACTAGAATTGTTGCCTTGCCTTATAAGCAGTGGCAGACAATCCCTCTACTTAATACTTCACAAGCAGTCAGAATAAAATTACAGCCTGCGGGGCATATTTTAGGTTCAGCTTATGTGGAATGCGATTTTAATCAACAGCGTATTATTTTTTCGGGCGATTTAGGTACTTCTTATACACCGTTATTGCCATCGCCCAAATCTCCATATAAGGCAGACATATTAGTACTAGAAAGTACTTATGGCGATAAAAATCATGAAAACCGGAAAGCGAGAAGAAAACAATTAAAATCGGTCATAGAAAAATGCTTTACGAATAGCGGTGTCATTCTAATTCCTGCCTTTAGTATAGGTAGAACACAAGAATTACTCTATGAGTTAGAGGATATTATTTACCACTTTAAGCAATCGCCTGTAGCAAAATCAAAAAACTGGGATGATATTGAAATCATTGTTGACTCACCTTTAGCGAATAAATTCACTGAAGTTTATAAAAAACTTCGCCCTTACTGGGATAAAGAAGCAAATAAAAAAATAAATGCAGGTAGGCACCCGCTTTCATTTGAGCAATTAACGACAATTAATACCCATCAAGATCATTTAAATGCTATCGATTATTTAAAAAGAACAGCGCGGCCGTGTATAGTCCTTGCTGCAAGTGGCATGTGTACTGGTGGGAGAATTGTTAATTACTTAAAAGCCTTGGTTGAAGACCAGCGTACCGATATATTATTTGTTGGCTATCAAGCGATCGGTACTACGGGTCGGCTGATTCAAAAATATGCGACTAGAAATGGTTATATAGAGCTTGATGGTCAGCGCTTACCTATTAATGCTGGCGTATATACCTTAAGTGGCTATTCAGCACATGCCGATCAAGCCGGTTTATTGCGCTTTATTAAAGGTATGCGTAAGAAACCTAAAGAGATTAGATTGGTGCATGGCGATCAATCCGCTAAATTACGGTTACAAACAGAAATTAAACGTTTATTTCCCGAATCCACAGTCAGTATTCCACATCAGTAGGTGTTATTTTGAAAAGTATATTGCATGAAATTTTAGAAAACCCTCAATTTGAAGAAGGCGTTGCCTGGAAGCAGCGTAGCTTTAAAGCTAATGAAGAAATAGTTAAGCAAGGTGAATTAGGCGAATCGCTTTTTGTTATTGAGGAAGGTACGCTACGGGTAACAGGAAGTGTAGAGTTGGATGATAAAAAAAATATGCAGACAGGGATTTGTGATTTAGAAAAGGGGAGTGTTTTTGGTGAAACATGCCTTCATGAATCCAGCCCACGTATGGCAACAGTTATTGCAGTAACGGATGGGTGTGTTATTGAAGTGGATGGTTTTAGGCTGAGTGTTTTTTTAGATGCACACCCCGTATTAGGCTACCTTTTTTATAAAAATTTATTTGAGATTTCTGTTACTCGACTCAATAGAGCCAATCAAAGAGTTGAAAGCCTTATGGCTTGGGGGCTTAAAGTTCATGATATTGATAAATATTTATAGTATTACTTTAATGTAGTTATATACCCAAGAATATAAGGAATAAGAAATGACAAATAATGAAAATACATTAATTGAAGACTTTGAGCATTATTTTAGAATTGAATTAGTAAGCACTAAGGAGCAAGCTAATGCGGCTTATGGTGTTAGGTATCGTGTTTATTGTGAGGAGTTTGAATATGAAGCAACTGATGTGTTTCCAGATAAGCTTGAAAAAGATGAGTTTGACGAGCAATCCTTGCATTGCCTAATTATTCATAAAGAAAGAGGTCTTGTTGCAGGTTGCGTACGCTTAGTTCCTATCGAACCAAACAAAGGAAATGAGTTGTTACCTTTTGAGAAGTTTTGTCAAAAAAGTTTAGATACCGAGTTAATAGATAGTTTTCATTTGGAGCGTAGCACGGAGTGTGAAATTTCAAGGTTAGCAGTCGATGGTGCGTTTAGACGCAGACCCGGTGAAGCGGCAACTCGATTTGGTGGGATTGAAAGTATTGATTGCACTAAACAAGAGCAGAGAACTTTTTCCTTAATTGCTGTGTCTGCTTTTTTAGCAGCTACAGCCCTAACGGATTTAACGCATAAAACCAATGTATTTGCCATGATGGAGCCATTTTTGCCAAGGTTACTTAAGCGCTCTGGGATTTGCTTTGAGCGAGTAGGTAGTGATATGGATTACCATGGCATTAGAGCGCCTTATTTTATTAAAACTCAATCAGCTCTAGATAATATGCGTCCTGATTTAAAGGCTTTGTATGATTGGGTGTATGAGCAGGTGGCGCGTGATTATGCTTTCTATAAATAGGTCAAGGATTTAATTGTCTGTTTTTACCGTGTCACTTTATATTGATTTAGGGGAGGTGTCGCTTTATCCCAACAAAAGTATAAGGTAGCCAGAACCTTGATTTAAATGATATTTTACTTTTATTTCAGGCGGTTGCATTTTTATTTCTAGTAAGACTGTCTTTCTGTATTTTATGAAGATCATTTTTGTCGGTAAACTGAGACGATATGAGAAGAATAACAATGTTTTAGGTTTGTTTAATATTTCTTGAAAGAAAAGCCATCTTGTATTTATAAGGGTTACAAATGAATTTCCATCAATTGGCATGCCAATTGCTAAGTTGAGAGTATAGATAACAAGTAATCTTTAAGCTACTACTATGCAACTAAGTTGTTTATAGTTTTTTTGTTTTTTGAGCTGCTTGTTAATGATGACTATTAACTTAAGAGCTAGGAATTATGTTTGATAAATACTTTGAAGTTATTTTAGCTAATACAAAAAAAAGCCGTGAAATTCACTACAATATTCGTTACCAAGTTTATTGTGAAGAATTGGGTTATGAAGATGTGACAAAATTTCCCGACAAGCAGGAATTCGATAAGTGGGACCCACAAAACGATGAAGACCAAGGAACTTTGCTTTTTTTGGTGCGCTTAAAACACACAAAACAATGGATTGGTGCTATGCGCATAATCCATCATAATGGTGATAAATTTCCCTTAGAAGAATTTAGTTCTCTAGATCATACTATTGATAGTTCAGCCATAGAAATTTCACGACTTTGTTTGGTTAAAGAAATCAGAAGGCCGTATTTGCAAAATTCCTACGGTATAGATGGCGCGAATACATCGAGCTCTCAACTAGTTAGTAATGAAGATGATGAGCATGTAAAGAATTTTTTTAGTAATTCTAAAGTAAAAGCTACTATTATTTGGGGACTATTTAACGCTACTTTGCAATACAGTAAAGCGAATGATATTAATAAATGGTATTTGTTAACAAGCAAAGCACTTACTCGTGTTATCAGTAGACAAGGATTTACAATTGAACAAGTCGGAACTACTTGTGAGCACCGTGGAAAACGCTCACCTTATCGTTTTGATGTGCATGAAATACAAGATAATCCTATATGGGATACTTTTAATCATGGTTATCAAATGTATTCAGAGTTGTTACAACAAGCGGCTTAAAAGCAACTGATAACGGCTTATATAGTGGGGTAGCGAGCTTTTTTGGAAGTTTCGTTACTGTAGTTATGAGCTTACGTTTTATTGTGATGGCCCTGATTTAGTTATTCTAGAATATTCTGCAAAGAAGTTAATGAAATAATTCCCCTATACAGAATCTGATTGTCGTGAATCAATCCGTAACATTCATAAGAATCTGGTTCATCAGGTAACTCTTTGATCAGCATGTGCAAAGCATCATTGCTCTTCAGTTTGCTTAATAGTGATCGATCTAATGTAATTTTATGTGTGGTGTAAACCATTGGTTCTTTTTCAAAATCGTGATGGTTTTTCATTGCCTTCTCAAGTAAGGCGCTGGAAATCAAACTGCAAGGGAAAATCTCAGGAAAGTCAGCCTTGTCATTAAGTTCATCAAAATACAGTGATTGATCGAAAAAAGTACCACATAAAAAATTTTTTGCATTGCTGGTATTCATGAATTTTCGTTTTAGGAAAAACCCATTTTCCTGAATGTAGCTGCGATCATCTAAATCTTGCAGTCGACTCAAATCGGAAAAATCAGCTTCAGCTAAAAATAAGGCTTTTGCCGACTCTTTTTTAAAACCCATTAGCGCCAGTTTGCCATCTGTTTTTACAGAGATCCGGTTGCTCAGTACGGCATTATCATCAATTATTTTAAACTGAGATTGTTTAATTTCAACGCTTACTTTTTGTCCCGGTTTAACGACATTAGCAAAAGTGAATTGATAATTACTAAAGCGTAATCTGTTTCCAGCAATTAAAGCCAGTTCATTATTCTGATGACGGTAATCTGCAATTTTCTTTTCTATTAAAGACTCTAGCTGAAATCCTAATACGATAGGGCCGCCAAATGGATTGTCTTTTATTCTAAGCCACTTATGTGGATCATGAAACAGATTGAAGTCATCCGTTGCATTACGAGCAACATCAATATGAATTTGCTCGAAGCAAAAGTCTGTGTCTTCTATATTCATTTGTTACTCTCTAATATTGAAGTTGCCGTTTGTTGCTTTATGTTCTTTAGTAATACAGTGACCGAGTATACAATAAGGTCAAGTTTTTGAGAAATATATAGATATAGAGTCCTAAGTTGATTAAGCGACATAGAAAATGCATGAATAAAAGAGTGTGCATAGAATAACTCCGAGGCAACGGGGCGCGGATCTCAGTCTGCCTTGTAAAATGCAGGCTAAAGACCTGCGCCCCATACGACAAGTATAAGTGGAGCAGACTTGCTCCTAAAAAGTAGATGTAATTTAGATATCGCTCATATAGTGCCAAAAGTAGTTTACACCTTGTTTCCAAGTTCTACTTGGAAATACATGCTTTAACAGCTCCGCTGTGCCATTAGCAACTCAACGAATTGGGAAGCAGAGCTTCTAGCCATGCATTCCCAAACACAGTTTGGGAACGAGAAAAAGTGTAAACTGAGGAATGAAGGGTGCCGTAATTTAATCAACAAAGTTATCTATAGCTGAATCTCTGGAGCTTGGTAAGTGCGCAGAAATCTTTCTTTTTTCCTCGAAATATAAAATCTAAGTTAAGGTGTGTATCGTATTGCAAATATGGATATGAAGCTATTGGACTATAATACACAAGACATATAACTTTCCTAGAGGTTGGGCAATGCCTAATAATTTTACATTCGACTACAATGAAGCGTTCTCGCGTAATATCGGCTGGATTACCGAGCAAGAACAGTTAACTTTAAAAAGTAAACGCATTGCTATTGCGGGTATGGGTGGGGTTGGTGGCGCGCACTTAATTACCTTAACTCGCTTGGGCATTGGTAATTTTAACATAGCTGATTTTGATAAATTTGAATTAGGCAATTTTAACCGTCAAGCGGGGGCATCTATGCCGCATGTGAATCAGCCGAAAGCAGAAACAATGGCTACATTGGCGCGCAATATTAACCCAGAACTTGATATTAAGCGTTTTGATCAAGGAATAGATGAAGAAAATTTAGATGAATTTTTAAAAAACGTGGATTTATATATAGATGGCTTGGACTTTTTTGTACTAGATATTAGACGGAAAGTGTTCGCTCGCTGCCATGAACTGGGTATTCCAGCTATTACTGCAGCCCCATTGGGTATGGGAACAGCACTATTGACTTTTATGCCGGGTAAAATGAGTTTTGAGGAATATTTTAGGTTAGAGGGGTATAGTCCTATGGATCAACAAATCCGTTTTCTTATTGGTTTATCGCCTGCCTTTTTACACCAGTCTTATTTGGTAGATAAAAGTAGAGTAGATTTTGTCGCGCAAAAAGGTCCATCAACACCGATGGCTTGTGAGCTTTGTGCAGGAGCAACGGCAACAGAAGTATTAAAAATATTATTAAAACGCGGTAAAGTCCAGTGCGCACCTTGGGGTTATCAGTTTGATGCTTTTAAAAATAAATGTAAAAAGACCTGGCGTCCTTGGGGTAATGATAATTATATTCAAAAAGTCGCGTTTAAAATTGCTAGCCGATTAATTTTGAATAAAAAATAAAATTATTCTTTAGCACTCTCTCGATGGGCATAGGTATCTACACAACTTTTTGACATTAAAATACAACGAGTTACAAGTCAGGATAGCTCCCTCTCCTGTTGGAGAGGGTTGGGGTGAGGAGAATAAAATCAAGGCTTTACCTTATTCCCCTCATCCAACCTTCTCCCTCTGGAGAAGGCTTTTAGACTTGTGTAGATACCTATGCTCGATGGGGAGGGTTGGGTGAGGAGAAATTAAGATAAGCTCTTTTCTCCTTAACTTAATAGTATTAGTATTAGTTCTGACCTCTTAATGGAAGATAACATGAATAAAGAAATAACGAAAAATATACTCGAAGCCGCGGTAATGGCGCCTTCAGGGGATAATGTACAGCCTTGGGATATTCGTATGTCAGAAAATTTTAGACAAATAGATTTGTATAATCTTCCCGATAAAGATAATTCCTATTATAACTACCAGCAGGCGGCATCCTATATTGCGCATGGCGCAGTGATTGAAAATATCCTGATTGCTGCAGGGCATTTAGGTTGTCATGCTGAATATCAATTATTTCCTGATGCTACCGATGATACTTATGTAGCAAGCATTACTTTATCTCCAGCAGAAGCGCAAGCCGACCCTTTGTATTCTGCTATTTTTGAGCGTTGTACTGATCGCTTTCAATATAAACGTACTGAAGTGACAAATGAGGTGCTTGAGGCCTTATCTAATAGTGTAAAAAATATAGACACTGCCAGTGTTAGTCTTGTAAATCAAAAGGATAAGATTAATCAGTTGGCAAATGAGTTAATGGTTAATGACCGTATTGTGTTTGAGCGTAAAGATATTCATGCCTTTTTATTCGATAAAATACGCTGGAATAAAAAACAAATTGAAGAAACTAAGGATGGTATGCCTATTGGAGTTTTAGGCTTAAGTTTTATAGAGAAAATGGCTTTTCCATTGTTTCGTTTTTGGTGGTATGTGAAAACGGCGAATGTGTTTGGATTGTCCAAAATAATTGGCTTGAAATGTTGGTGGAGTTGTCGTAATACTTCCTTATTAGGTATGATTAGCATTCAAGGTAATGATAAAGTTGCTTTTGTACAAGGCGGGCGTGCTATGCAGCGAGTTTGGTTAGAAACCACTGTTCAGGGTTTTGCGATGCAGCCTATTATTGGCTTGACGCTATTAATTAATCGTTTAAAGCAGGATAAATTAGATGATTTTTCAGAAAAACATAGGCAGTTTGTCTCTCGTGCAGCTGAATCGTTGCCTGAGTTATTTGGGGTAAGTGAGCAAGAGACTTTAACTATGGGGTTTCGAGCGGGTAGCGTTAAAAAGGAAAGAGTCAGAACTCAGAGAAGAAATGATTTTAAAGGGCTTTGATTGCTCGGCTGAACTTTATGCTCGATGTTCAAGTTTTCAGGTATATCTAGGCTAAGAAATATTCAACTCTGACAGTTAAAAGTTAAATAATATAAACGATTGATTTAAAGGATAATTAAATTTTATGAAATTTGATGCAATTATCATTGGTACTGGTATTGGTGGAGCAACTACAGGGTATGCTCTTGCTAAAGCTGGGATGCGTGTTTTATTCTTGGAGAAAGGGCTGTCTCGGCTTTCAAGTGATAATATGATTCAAGGTGTTTTTGCTGAAACTGAATTTACGCATTACAAATCAAAACAGGAGGTTTTGAAACTTGCTGGGAGAGCAAGTGGCTTGATTCATGATAAATCAGGGTTAATATCCAATGCTTTTACCCCCTTTATTGGCGAAGGTGGTGGTGGTTCCAGTGCTTTATATGGTGCAATTTTAGAGCGATTCAAAGTAGAGGACTTTTCGGGAGAAAATAACCAACCAAAATGGCCTGTGAATTATGATGAAATGGAGCCCTATTATCAGAAAGCTGAAAGATTATATGGGGTTTCTATTGCTGTAAACGGACAAAAAAATAAGTTATCTAAAGCAAATCAAAAATTATGGCATCAACTTGAAGGGAATGGTCTGCATCCCTATATTTTACCGACTGCATCCAACAATAATGCAGGGTGTATTGATAATTGCCAAAGTTATCTGTGCCGCCAAGGATGCAAAAATGATAGCGAAAAAACCTGCCTTAAACCAGCCATAGAACAATATGGTGCCAGTCTATGGGATAATTGCGAAGTTCTTAAAATAGAAGAAAAGAATGGAAGTGTCGAAAGAGTTACCTGTCGCCATAACGAGAAAATAGTAGAAGTTACTGCAGATATTTTGATTTTAGCAGCTGGTGCTTTAGCGTCACCACTCCTTCTACTTCAATCCAGCAATTCGAGATGGCCAAATGGCTTAGCTAATAGTTCAGGCTTGCTGGGTCGATACCTGATGCGTCATTATATTGATCTTTTTGCAATTGATGTGGCAGATATTCAGGTCAATGAAGAAAGTCAAAAACAAATTGGATTTAACGACCTCTATCAATTGCAGGAAGGGAAATTTGGGACGGTTCAATCGTTTGGTCAAATGCCGCCCATTGAGGTTGTAATGGAAGAGTTGTCAGGAGGAGTTCCATTTGGTGGTTCATTATTAAGCGCTCTTTTTAAGATGACTAAGCCAGTAATGGCTTGGGGTTATGAAAAACATTTTGCTAATAAACTTGTTTTTGCTTCGATTATGGAAGATCGTCCAGATTATCACAACAGGGTCTGGTCAGAAGGTAACGCCCTTTCTTTATATTATAAGGTGTCTGATGAAGATCGTAAAAAAATCAAACAATTTAGAAAAATGATTGTAAAGGCTTTTGAACCTTTCAGCGTTAATGTAATGAAACAAGCGGATAGTAACAAACGTATAGCTCATGCATGTGGAACTTGTCGGTTTGGGGAGGATCCAGCTCAGGCAGTATTAAATCGCTTCAATCAAGCACATGATATTTCCAATCTATACGTTGTAGATGCTTCGTTTTTTCCAACCAGTGCTGGTATCAATCCATCGTTAACTATTGCGGCAAATGCATTGCGTGTGGCTGATCATATAAGCAAGAAATAACGCTAATACAATAAAATCTTTATGGAGGTAAAACTCTACAAGAACTTAAAGGAATATAGACATTGGTAATAGGTAGCGGTGTCCGCACCAACACAAGGGATAGCATGTATAAATTGAAACTGATGAGGGAGCCTTCTCCAATACGAAATGAGTCTGAAAGTAGCCTCGTATTCTAATATAGAATGAGTCTAAACTGACAAAACTAGGTAATCTGTTCATGATGAAGGAAGGAATGAAAGCCATCATGAATCTTAACGCACTAAAAAATACTGAAGAATTACAATCGTTTTTGGAAGGATCCCAAGTGGTTGCCTTTAGCCTGCTAGGAAAAAAGGAAGAGTGCTATGCCTTTATTCAACCAATCTTAAAACAGTTTCACTACCGAGCGATCACTAAACGGCAAAAAGGGGCTGTGAATCGGTTTTTATTACAAGTAACCGGTTATTCTCGGAAGCAACTGACACGGCTGATTAACCAATATCTAAAGTGTAGTGTGTGTATCCATGTTTGATGACTAATTTGGCTGCATCCTGTTTAAATTCTAGTGTGTACTTAGGTTTTGTCTGCTTGTTTTCGTTACTCATATTTACCTCTAATTACATTATAAATCAGCCTTTAGAAGTGTCCTGCTTTATT
>JAUVAA010000198.1 GCA_030591965.1 bacterium | reverse complement strand
GGGAATTGCGAGCAACCATCACTACTAAAATCAGCCAACTCTGCCGCACCTACACATTTGATCGATAAACATAAGCTAATCAAACTATAGGCTAAGCAGTGGTTCAACATATTAATTCCAGTTTTTCAATTCGTTAAAGTAATAACGTGATTTTGCCATAATTTGCTTCTCTTTATTTTCTATATACGAAGCCAATAAGATCACCACTAAACCTAATACGATAGAACTGATCCACGGTGCACTGGAGTAAAAGTTGACCGCATATTCCCAGTAAAATAAGAAGCCACCTAAAACACAAATATTACCCATGATAAACGGTGCTTTTTCACGATGTTTAATACCTGCAACCGTCAACAACATACCCGCCGCAATAGTAATCACTGGAGCCATCGTTTGTCCATCTAACATAGCAGCATAAGTTAAGGCTACCGTCATCAAGGCGCTGACTAATCGATACAAGCGTGCGTGATAACTGACCTGCCCTGACAAAGCGAATAAAATAATCGCAACCGGTAATAAAGCGCTTAACTGATCGCCAACAACTCCAAATTCAGCTAAGACAATCACCCAGATAGCCATCGCAGCCAAAGTACCTACCCACTGGGCAATATAAGTTATAAAAGCCGATTGGGTATAACGTTTAATATCGTAAATACAATACACAAGCACGATAGCAGAAACAACCATCGCCAATAAATAAGAAGCGGGATGCAATAAGCTACGACCAACAATAATCCATAAAGGCAAGCTCACTAAAACTCTAGCCGCCACCCCCTCTGCTAAACGCATGCTGCTATCGTTATGTAAATGCTGTTCTGTGTGCCTTAAAAAGGCAAATAATCCTGCAATAATCACCGGCACTAAAGTCGCATCTCGTACTGGAATGATTAATAACACACTGCCGACAATCGATGCAGTTAAAAGCGTTTTAAGGTATTTACGCGCCAATATAGAATAGCTGGCATAACTTACTAAGAACAATAGCAAGCCAGTAATCACAAAATCAATCGCAATAACCGTAGGGCTGACTTCCATAAACTGCAACCAAGTATATTCCGGCTGCAATGCGCTCTGCCCATGCCAATAGGCATAGATCATTGCGCTAACCTGAGACACTTGTACCGACAAAAAGGCTGTCCCTAAACCAAAAAATATCCGCGCCCCTTTGGTTTCATGAAACAAATAGGCGCAAACTAAACCACCGCCACATAATAATAAAGTCAATCCTAAACCGATCCAATAACGATAAGCGGGTAATATTTCATCGTGCCCTTGTAGCATAAAACTAATCGCTGAAAGCACGATCAATACAGACCCCACCCAGCGTAAATACATCGTGATTTTAGCGGTCATGCTTTTGCTATTTTTAGACTCCTCTGTTTGTTCAAATTCTTGGCTAGGCATTTCTTGAGTTTCAGTTGCGTACATGATCGTCTCCTAGTTTTTAGTTGCTGAAGTTTGATTGGTCTCGGTCAACTCATCTAACATCATTTTTAAGGCTAACTGATCTTCTTCCTGCTCAAATTCATTAGCAAAATTATCAGTATCGACAATCGCATCCGGTATTTCATATTCCGTACTCACAACCGCCCCTTCCCAGCGCTCAAAAACACTTTGCACATCCTGCATAGAATCCGATCGATGCTCATGCTGTATGCCCGCTCTATTTTGTCTCGCGGCTAAAATTTCTTTTTTATTTTTCAAAACTAATAACTGCTCAGAAATAATATTCAAGTCATCACGCACTTTCGCTTCTTGCGCGGTGCTTTGTTGATATTGTTGATCAAGCAAGTTTATTTGTTGCTGTGCTAAACGCAAACGCTTGACACATTGCAAAGCTTTTTGTTCATCCTCTACACGCACTTTAACCGCTCGCTCAGACCATAAGCGTGCTTGCTCTTGTTGTTCTGCTAATTGCTGTTGATATTGCTCAGACATTTTGCTGACACGATGTAAATGTAAGCGCGTTTTGCTGGCGATAACTTATAAGTCTTGAATCGCTGCACCCGCTAACGCTTCATGGTTTTCAAATTCATCAGCGACGTGGTCAATTTGGCCTTTAAGGCTGACAAATATGCGTTTTAAACTATTCATAGTAATTATCCCTTTTAAGTGTAAAGTCATCATCACTATTGCAATGGCCATGCCATTTAAATTCACCCTTAACAATCAAGTAGATAAGTTATTTAATTATTTAATTTAAAAATAAATATACATTTAATGCATGCCCTATATACTTAAAATGAATACCATATAATCTAAAAACATTTTATAGGATGTGCTGAGGCACGAAGCGCATCACTTAAGCAGCAAATGATGCGCCGGTTTTGGGCGCACCTGTTAACTGACCAAAATTATTTTAATATTCATTGGAATCCAGCCAAACACGGACGGACTAAATCGGTTAAGGGTTGGCCTTATTCTAGCTTCCATCGTTATGTTGATAGTGGCATTTATTCCGGTGATTAGGGGTACTCTGGAGATTTTCCTGTGAATGATGCGCTTCGTGCCTCAGCACATCCTATACATTAGTTAAACCATGCAAAAACCACGCCCTGAACAACGCGACTTTTTTAAACAAATTGCCGAATTAGCTTTTGCCAATCCCTTTAGCCAAGAAAGAGAGCAACAGGATTGCGCACTGCTCAATATTTCACTAGGAACGCTGGATATTTATCAGCGCAGCGAGAAAATTCAGGCTCTATTACTGGACCAGTTACCATTAAATAATTTCCATATTACGGACTATCAAGGCAACAGCCAAGAACACATAAAATTCACTTGGCTGTTTTATCAGTTTCATGAATTTCAGGCGCAATTTAATCAATTCATTGAAGATCAGCGTTTAGCGGGCGATAAACCGATTGAATTGCCCTGCGCCAAAGCCTTAAGCCAGCGCTTTCAGCAAGCCGATTTCAGCATTCCTGAAACAGAAAAATTCATTGCTTTGTTCTACCAGCTACACCGTGGATTTTATTTTATTAGCACAGCGGTTTCGGGTAATTGCCCTTCTATTGTCGAGTTGCGTATGCGTTTGTGGAATAATATTTTCACGTTTAACCCGCAGTGGTATATGGATTATTTATGCGGAAAAATGGAAGATTTTTCTACGCTGTTACTCGGTGCGACCGGCACGGGTAAAAGCTTAGTTGCACATAGCATTGGCTGTTCGGGCTTTATTCCCTTTGATTTATCTAAACGCTGTTTCAAAGAAAGCTTTACCCGCTCATTTCAGGCGATTAATTTAGCGCAATACCCTGATTCTTTATTAGAGTCAGAACTATTCGGCCATAAAAAAGGTGCTTTTACCGGGGCGATTGAACATCATCAAGGCTTATTTGCGCGCTGCAGCGAACATGGTGCAGTATTTATTGATGAGATTGGTGATATTGATATTCCCACTCAAGTAAAATTGCTCAATGTTATTCAGGATAGAACTTTTTGTCCGGTGGGCAGTCATGAAAAAATGCGCTTTTCTGGGCGAGTGATCAGTGCGACCAATCGTAATATTGAACAATTACGCAAAGAGGGGCATTTCAGGGATGATTTATATTACCGCTTATGCTCTGATGTGATCGAAGTACCTAGCTTACAACGGCGTTTACAAGAAAATCCTGAAGAGCTAAAGCATCTGATCGCCAGTTTACTTAATCGCGTCACCGATATTCCTGCCCCCCAACTGGTATCGCGTATAGAAAAGCATATTCGCAGAACTGTACCTAAAAATTACGCTTGGCCAGGCAATGTCCGCGAATTGGAACAGTGCATTCGACGCATTTGTTTAACGGGCAACTATCCGATTACCCAGTCAGTCCAGTTTAATACCGCCAGCAATTTTAATTTGGCAAAAGATTTAGGCGAAATCAGTGCGCAGCGTTTATTACAAAACTATTGCCAATCGCTTTACGAGTGTCATGGTAGCTATGAGGCGGTCGCACGCATCACGCAATTAGATAGGCGTACTGTGAAAAAATATATTGTGAATTGAAATCCCACAAACCTGTGCTGCACAAAAAAGGGCGCATAATGCGCCCTTTTCTCTAGCTAACACCCCATTACTTTATAAAGGCAATAAGTCCTCGCCAACAGCATTCAGTTGATCACCATTTAATGAGTAGTCATCATCATTTGCTGGAATCCACTGCGCTAAGCAATCACGATCTTTAACACAAGGATCTGTTAAAGAGTGTATAAATTCCACTAAAAAACCTACTTGCATATCACTTAAATTAAGCGTTTCTAATTCAAAATTAGGCGCATTTAAAGCTTCTAAAGTATTTGTGAGCATCTTATCACCTAGGTTAGTTACATTTTCAACTAGCAACTGACTTTCATCAAAGTTATCAATTGCATTTGCTGCATTTGAATGATGCTTAATAACAGCCTCTAATGAATCATAAGCACCTGCATGTGACCAAGGCCCAGTGACTTCAACATTAACTAATGATGGCGTTCTAAAAGCAAATTTATCTTGATCTAAACCTGTTTCTCTTGAACGACCAAAATCTTTAGATCCATCATCACCATTACCTTTACCCTCTCCTACTTGCGGCATCGCTAGGTTATGAAAGCTCTCATCCGTAAAGAAATCACCACTGTGACAGCTAGAACAGTTCGCTCCACCCTGCATGTCTGACGTGTAAAATAATATCGCACCTCTTTTTGCGTCGGTAGAGATTGCTTTATTATCGCCTTCAACATAGCGCTTCCACGGCGTATTACCAAAAGCTTGAGAGCGTTCGTACTCACCAATTAACATAGAGACTCTTTGCTCAGTAACCAGCTCTTCTAATGGCGCATCAGGTTCATTGAAGACACTACGGAATTTTTCTACCCAGTGCGCTGTTTCAGGCAATGGAGTTGTATCAGTCGCATCCTCCTTATTTTCATCAACAACTTGCGGCCCGTCATAACCCGCTAATCTTGCTGCTAAAAACTCTCTGATTTCCTGATCACTATAAGAATTATGTGAAAATGATTTCATCTCTTCTCTAGAGGTAACTGGGAAGCGCGCCTGCGCCTGAACTAAATTACCACCCGCTAGTGGATCAGCTACGCCAGCTGCAGAGTTAGGTGTACGAATACCGCCAACTGAACCATTGGCACCCTGCTGTGGATTTAAGCTTTCCAATCGCCCATCATGAAACTGAAACTTATCCCACGCAATAACATTAAAGGTGGTTGGTGCATTTCTGGGTACCGGCGGAAAACCAGTATGATTCAAGGCCTCTGCATTGGTTCGCCCTTGACCTAATAAATCAGGTGTATCAGACTCCACGCCAATCGGTAAGGACAAACG
>JAUVAA010000061.1 GCA_030591965.1 bacterium | reverse complement strand
AGCCACATCTCGGCACACGAATCTTCTGCTACCGTTGCTCCCTTCCGGGCCTGGCGGAGTTGACAGAATATCGTTGCGAGAGGACCGACACAGTAACCATAATGTCGACAACCACTAGCGTTGAAGAACAGCTATTATGAATTATCTCTTTTTAAATTTCAAGGATAATTTTGTTTAATTAGAAAACATCAAAAGTAACAACCACATAGCTCATCATACTCAACGTAAACACCGTAACAAGTGCAGAATACTACTGTATTTACCTTATATCAACGCGCAAAACTCAATTTAACACGCCGGTTTTTCGCCTGACCTGCTCGCGTACGATTACTTGCAATAGGCTTCTTTTCACCATAAGCCCGCACAACCAACTTATCCGCTGATACGCCTTGAGTCTCCAAATAACGTTTAACAACCTTACCGCGCTTTTGCGCCACAACCATATTATTCGCCTTGCGCCCCATACCATCGGTATGACTATTAATGATTAGCGCTTTCGTTTGATGCTGCATATATTGCGCAACTAAGTCTAAGCGTTGTTTTTCTTTGGCTGTTAAGTGGAAACTACCTTTATTAAACCAAAACATCTTTAAAACATCAGGGCCAAAAACATGCACACGAAACGTTTTGTCATTATTTTCTAGATCAGTAACTGAAAACCCAGACTTTACCGCAATACGTGATTTCTTAAGGCCTTGTTTCACCAGTAAATCGACAATTTTTTTCGCTCTAGGCTTAAATAACCTCGCATCCGCCTTACCTATACTTTGCGTATCACTGGCTATTACTAGCTTGGTATCTTTTATTACCTGCATGTACTCAACTATTTTCTCAACAAGCACAAAATATTGCTTATCAACTTGCTTACCTGCCTCGGAAAAATAAAATATCTTATCTTGTAAAGATGCCATTGCATAAGGCAATAACTGCTGCCTACAAGCGATAAACTTCGTATAGGCAGCAGGAAAATTAACTGCAGAAACAGTGACTTTTACTTGCTCAACTGGCTTTTCTTGATAAGTATTTACATAAGTAAAGGTAGGAAACTCAGTGCCAAGCAAAACATCAATCATTGCTTCAGCATCAACACCAAAAACCGAAAGATATTTTGACTGAGCGCGCTGCTCTATATAGACTGGATAGCTTTTTAAATGCGTAAATTCATGCCGCCATGACGCAGGCAATGCTGATAAGTTTGCCTCACTAACGACAACCCCTTGGTTCCGCGCCTGATAAACACCAAATTGCAACGGCTCTTCTGGGTGTAGCGAAAAAAATGCTTCACCGTAATTTGGAATTGCTTGAGTTAAATCACATGCAGTTTTACTCGACTTACTTTCCCAAAAAGCGCTCAAAATATCAGCTGAGTATTCCACAGCCCAAAGAGGCCGTTGCATAACAAATAAACAGGTAAAAAGAACAGCACGTAGATATTTAAACATAGTAATAACCTCTTAGATATTTAGGTTATCGGCCTAGCAGGATTTTTATTGAATGTAATGACAGATTAATTGGAGCGACTTCCATGCACTTTAATCAATAAAGCAGCCTCTTCTCTACTTAAGCCGCAGTCTTTGACTAACTCTTGTTCACTAGCACCAGAACGAACTCTTTGAATCACACTATGATAAGGCGATGCTTCTGGCCCTTTATGTTCGTAATCACCTAATTTATCAAGCAAATCAGCCACTTGCTCTGCACTCATAGCGATACGCGAATCAACAGTAACAGCCGCGGAACATAATCCCGCAATGTCTTTAGACATACCGTCGATCTGTTCAGCTAAAACTTGATTAATGTTTCTTAATTTTCGCTGCTCCAATACTAGCCACAACAACCCTAGACCGAACAAAGAAAAACACAAGACAATAACAAAGAGCAGATCAGTATCCATCACACAATTTCATCAATATGTTGCACATCATCCGCATCGTCATCTAGTTGTACTTGCTTTTTTTCTGCTTTAGAACGGGAGTTCTGATTGTTTTTTCTATTTTCATCACGATGAATTTTAACCGGCTGGGCAATAGGCGCAGCTGGGGGAATCGGCTCAATATCAATCATGATTTATTCCTTCGCCTTTAATCATAAAAACAATATCACATAGATAAACACTAATTTTATAAATTTTAATAACTTAGAACATATCTAATTCTTCATTCTCTTCATCGCTTAAAAACTTATTTAGGTCTACCAAGATCAATAACTCGTTATCTCTACTAGTTACACCCTGTATATATTTAGAGCTTTCATCATTCCCAACATTCGGTGCAGTCTCAATATCAGAAGCTCTTAAATCAACTACTTCTGCCACGCTATCCACCATAATACCGATAATGTGCTCATCTGTTTCAATAATCACAATACGTGTCGCATCATCCTGATCCTTAGACATCAAGCCAAAGCGGTTACGTGTATCAATCACAGTTACAACATTACCCCGCAAATTAATGATACCTAAAACATAAGAAGGTGCACCAGGCACGGGAGCTATCTCAGAAACCCTTAAAACTTCCTGTACTTGCATTACATTAATGCCATACTTTTCTTCACCTAAACGAAAAGTAACCCACTGCATTATAGGGTCATTTTGATTGCCATCACTCTTACTCATGCTCATGCCACCCAATTATTAAAGTTTAAACACATTTATTCTAAATAAATTATATACCTAATTTAAATACTAGCGGATCTTTTCCGTTTAGGCACTAACTCATTAATATCCACGATCACTACCAGCTGTTCGATAACCGTTCCAACCAGCCAAGGCTTATTTTTCCTGTCTGTACGCCAACGAATTTTTTCCGGCGTCAGCTTGGCAACTGTTAGCAACTCATCACAGGCCAGACCCCATTGACCATCTTCGGTCAAAATAACATTTGCAAAAGGCTGATGCTGGTAATCTCTTATTCCCGCTCGATTTTTTCCCTGTATCAAATAGGCCATATTTAATATGCCTATTTTTTGCTCTAATTCAGCCTTTAAACCCATAAACCAAAGTGGCTGCTGCGGAATTTTTGTTACTTTTCCATCAAATTTTATAGCTCGAGACAAATCAGTTAATGGCGCAGCTAAAACTAAATTCCCTACTTTAAAAAACAATGCCGAGAACTCATCCTGAGCATATTTAGGCATAACAGATAATGCCTTCACCACAGTACTCGAAGCCACTTCAACAACAAGTTCAGTCTGCTGCTCTTGCTTTTTAACCGTTATAGTTTGAACTTTAACAGCCGGAGAAACTACTTCTTTAACTTGCTGCTCTTTCTCTTCAATAAGTTCTGTTACCGAGATTTCAGCAAGCATTGTCGCTAAATAAGAATCTAGCGCAAACTCTTGCTCTTCAATCTGCTTAACCGCGACAGGGTTTTCTTTATTCATGACACAGCGATCTTAGCTTGCTTGTCTTTCTGCAATAATTCATCCAGCAAATTAGAATAACTCGCAACAGCCTTAGACGTAGGATCATAAATAGAGGCAGGAATTCCCATACTACTGGCTTCACGTAATTTAGTATCAACCGGCACAAAAGAATGCCAAGCATTATCTGGATATTTGTTACGCAAGAAATTTAAACTCTCAGTACCTGCTTTAGTACGCTTATCGTACATTGTTGGAATAATTTTATAGCCAGGCGCCTGCTTTCTGGACTTATAAACCATCTGAATAGTACGCACCATTCTATCTAGGCCTTGTAGCGCCAAAAATTCGGTAATCACTGGCACTAATAAGTACTCACAAGCCGCCAAAGCATTAATCATTAACACTCCCAACATAGGCGGGCTATCGATAATAACATAATCATACTCATCAGCTACTTCCGCCAATGCATTAGAAATGACCAAGCCCATACCACCCAAAGAAGCGACTTGCCTATCTAATGTTGCGATAGCGGTTGCCGCTGGCAAAATAGACAAGTTATCAAATTCCGTTTTTATAATATAAGGCCTAGGATTGTAATCTTTGACTTTGCGACTGGCATTATGAAATAAATTATAGACACTCGCCTGAGCTTCATCAGGATTTTGCTTAAAATAACTACTTAAAGAGCCATGTGGATCTAAGTCGACCAACAATGTCTTATATCCCCAAGATGATAATAGGCCACCCAAGGTTATTACCGTTGTCGTCTTACCCACTCCACCTTTTTGATTAGAAACTGACCATATTTTCATAATTGACACTCATTTATGAACAGCGAGTTTAAATATTTGCTCACTATAAAAGTAAAGACACTATAAAGACTCATCATGCTCAACAATTGCTCTGGCAAAAACTTACTCCACGACCTCTTTTGTCCGTGTATTATCTTTGCCACCATACCGAGCGAGCGAATTAGAAATTAAGACCAAAGTAACTCGTCTATTCTTGAAGCGCCCTTCCGCCGATTTATTGCCTGCAATTGGATGATTATCTCCATAGCCCACTGCTGCTAATCTAGCAGGATTCGTGCCATTATAAACTAGCTCACGCGCCACACTCACTGCTCGAGCAGATGACAAATCCCAATTAGAAGGAAACTCAATTGTTTCTATTGGTATATTATCTGTATGGCCTTCAACATAAATAACGTTTTCTGTGGCCTGCAAAACTTCGCTAATTTTTTTTAACACAGGTGTAGCTTTAGACTGCAAAGCCGCATCACCACTGGCAAACAATAGCTCACTTTTAATCTCGATTTCCACCCACAAGTCATTTTTTTTGACTTCAACTAAATCATCAGCAATAAAAGACTCTAATGCAGATGCAAATTGCTCAGCAATACGCCCTAACCTTCGCCGCTCCTCTAATACTTCCTCAGATATTTCAACATCACGCAACTCTTCTGCAGTAATAAAGTGATCTAATACAATCGGCTCAATAGCACTTGTAGCTGGCTCTCCCAAAGAAATAGGCAGAGACGAGCCCCCCTCTCCTTCTGTTAGCTCTGAAGTAGACTGCTTCGCGCCTTTACGCTCAAAAGCCTCACTCATCGAGTCAGATAATACCCGGTACTTACCTACATTCACCGAAGAAATGGCATACATCACCACAAAAAAAGCGAACAGCAGAGTAATAAAATCCGCATAAGAAATTAACCATCGATTATGATCTTCAGGTGGCTCAATATGCTTTTTTCGTCTACGTGCCATTATTCTGACGCCCAATTAAGTCGCTGCGTGTAAAAAACCTGACAGCTTTAACTCGATATTTCGCGGATTTTCGCCTTCAGCAATTGCAACAATACCGACCATCATCATTTCTCTTGAATTAGACAAATCATGAGCATGGGCTTTTAATTTTGCAGAAATTGGCAAAAACGTTAGATTTGCCAAGCTAACACCATAAATAGTTGAAACAAAAGCTGTTGCAATGCCCACCCCCAACATACCGGGATCAGAAAGATTCTGCATAACCTGAATCAAGCCCATTACTGAACCAATAATCCCCATAGTAGGGGCGTACCCCCCCATCGATTCAAAAACCTTTGCAGCCTGGAAATCACTATATTCCTTAGTATCTAAATCAACCTCCAAGCATTCTCGAATAATTTCCGGCTCATTACCATCCACTAGCAACTGTAGACCTTTTCGGGCAAAAAATTCACGTTCATTATCAGCAATTGCCTCTAAACCTAGTAAACCTTCTTTTCTGGCAAGCGAGCTCCAAGCAACAATTTTATTAATCTCAGCGCTTAGGTTAATTTTTTGCGGCACAAAAACCCAAACCAATATTTTCGCAGCCCTCAATATGACTTTTGGTGGGTACTGAAACAAAACCGCCCCTAAAGAGCCACCTAAAACAATAACCAGAGCTGGGCCATTCAGCAAGGAGCCTAAGCTACCTCCACCTAAAATATTTCCACTGATAATAGCTCCGAGACCAATGAATATGCCTAATATACTAAAAAAATCCATTAGTTAATTTCTCTGAAAATTTGCATCAACTCAACTAGCGTACATATTTTTGCCACAACACCAGCATCTACTACAGCTTTAGGCATACCATAAATAGTACAGCTCGCCTCATCTTGAGCCCAAATATCTGATCCTGCTTGCTGCATTATTTTCGCCCCTTCTCGCCCATCTGCACCCATACCTGTCAAGACAATAGCCAAAGCCTTATTACGGTAAACTTTTGCCACTGTTGTTAAAGTTATATCCGCACAAGGACTGTAAATATCGCCAGCCACCTTCGGCTTCAAAACAATAAACCTCTTTCCTGCCCGCGCTTCAACTTCTATTTGTTGCCCTCCTGGTGCTAAAAGCACCAGGCCAGGAAGTAATTCGTCATGATTAACAGCTTCTCGCACCTGTATTTTACACAACGCATTTAAACGCTCCGCAAAGCTACTGGTAAAATTACCCGGCATATGCTGCACCAATAAAATAGGGATGGGGCACTGAGCAGGAATTTTCGTCAAAATTTTCTGTATAGCAACCGGCCCACCTGTAGAAGCAACAATCACCAATAACTCAAACTCATAGCGATTTAACTTACGCCGAGACATAGTATAAAGTGATCGTTCTGGATGAGATTTAAGTACTAGAGCTTGTGGTCTTTTAATCCTTTCCGCTTGCAAGGCAACACTACGTACTCGGCTTTTTAATATATGCCGAGCAATTTCATGATCACCATTAATCTCATTAAACTGCTTAGGTAAAAAATCAATCGCACCAGCATCCAAAGCATCTAAGGTTGCTTGTGCCCCTACATGCGTAGATGCAGAAAACATCAAAATAGGCGTAGGCGTTTCCGCCATAATTTGTTTAACCGCAGTAATGCCATCCATGACAGGCATTTCCACATCCATAGTAATCACATCTGGCTCTGTCATTGCCGCCAAGGCAATTGCCTCGCTACCATTTTTAGCCATTCCAACGACTTTAAATTGCCCATCTTCTTCAAGAATTTCAGCAATTCTTTTACACATAAAATGGGAGTCATCGACAATAAGAACCCGAATAGCCATGCTTTTATCCTTAATCGGCCTTATATTTATTTATGATAAGGAACGAGGGGTCAATAATACCCGAAAGTATGGCGCAAGATTTTGGCTTCACGGGTGTGTTAGGAAAATGGGCGCATAGCGAGCTACGCAACTGTTTTTCTAGCGCGGTCGTGGAATCAAAAGACAAGTCAGACTCGGGTATTATTGAATTCTCGCTCCTAAGTAACACTATTAATTTAAGCAATCACTTGCTTAGCTAACATACTTCTTCATCATCCCAGGTACATCCAGAATCAAGGCAATTTGCCCATCACCAGTAATTGTCGCACCAGCTAAACCATCTAGACCATGCAATTTAGCACCCAAAGCCTTAATAACAACCTCTTCCTGACCAATTAGCTGATCCACAACAAAACCTATTTGTCGACCACCTGAATTAACCACCACCACATGCCCGTGACCGTTTTTATTAGCGACATAACCCATATCACTCACTAGCCAGTCACTTAGATAAAACAAAGGTAATGCTCTATTACGCACCATAATGACCATTTGCCCATCAACCACTTTGGTTGCGCCTAAATCTAAGTCCAAGATCTCCAGAACACTCGCCAAAGGCAAGGCAAAAGCTTGACCACCCAGCTTAACCATTAAAGTAGGCATAATAGCTAAAGTAAGAGGCACTTTAATAATAATAGTACTTCCAACACCCTCTACTGAGTCAATTTCAACCGTGCCATTCATTTGCGCAATACGCGTCTTGACGACATCCATACCCACACCACGCCCAGAAACATCAGAAATTTCTGTTTTGGTTGAAAAACCAGGAGCAAAAATTAAATTAAAACATTCTTTATCATCCAATCTAGCAGCCGATTCTTCGTCCATTAGTCCTTTAGTTACAGCAATACCGCGCAGAAGATCGGCATTCATACCTTTGCCATCGTCTTTAATTCTTAGCTCTATATGATCGCCTTCTTGCGATGCAGTCAAAACAACGGTACCTTCTCGCTTTTTACCAGCAGCTTCGCGATCTTCAGGCGACTCAATACCATGATCTACAGCATTACGAATTAAATGCACCAAAGGATCAGCTAAAGCTTCAACTAAATTCTTATCAAGATCTGTTTCCTCTCCAACCAGCACTAATGCAATTTCTTTTTTCAAACTACGCGCTAAATCTCTAACAACGCGAGGAAAGCGACCAAAAACCTTTTTAATCGGCTGCATCCGCGTTTTCATAACGGCTAACTGTAAATCAGCGGTAACAATATCCAAATTACCGACCGCTTTGACAATATCTTCATCGCCTTTTTCTACAGCAAGCGTTTGAAACCGATTTCTCACTAAAACCAGTTCCCCCACCATATTCATAATATTATCTAGTGTCTGAGTATCAACTCGCACTGTTGTTTCAGCTTGGGGCACATTCTTAGTTGGCTCGGCTTTCTTAACTTCAGACTTAGCTGCAGCTACAGGTGCTGGCGTTTTAATTTTTTCTGGCTCTACACTACTTTTTCTTGTTTGAACA
The DNA here is from genome assembly GCA_030591965.1 of bacterium. Classification (GTDB taxonomy): domain Bacteria; phylum Pseudomonadota; class Gammaproteobacteria; order Methylococcales; family Methylomonadaceae; genus Methyloprofundus. Next base: position 7,426 of record JAUVAA010000061.1, on the reverse strand, counting down.
GGCTTTTCAACTGGCTTAACGATAACCTCTTCAGGCTTATCATCAATTAATTTCGCCTTAAACTTGCCTTTACCATGTAAGTCATCTAGTAAATTATCGAATTCTGCCTCAGTAATATCACCGGAAGCAACAACAGGTTCTGATATGTCAGCACTAGACCCTACAACTTTTTCTGCGTTAAACGAGCCTTTACCATGCAATGCATCCAATAAGTCATCAAACTCTGTCTCTGTAATTTCATCCGAGGCAACTGAATTTTTCTCCTCTGCTGGCGTTGGCGACCCGCCCTTACCATGCAGAGCATCCAGTAAATTATCAAATTCACTTTCAGTAATCTCGTCACTTTCTGGTTCCGACACTTCTCCTTCAGCAAGCCCCAGCATAAGCTCAAACTCTTGCTCAACTGCATCAGCTGCATTTTCTGTAACGGGCGCAGAGTCATCCGTTTCAACGACCTCTTCAGCAGCAACCTCTTCTTCGGCAGTTACTTCTACTGCGACTTCAACTACTGCTGGTGCTAAACTTTCAGGCACAGTATAAGTTTGCAGTTGATCCAATAACTCCTGCTCAACGGGCTCGGGAAAATCACCTGTACGTACTATTGCAAACATATCATTCAGGCGATCTACAACCTGAAGAATAACATCCATCAGCTCTGTATCAACTTTCCTTTCACCTTGACGCAAAACATTAAAGACATCTTCAGCCTTATGGCAAACCCCAACCATAGCATCTAAGGCTAAAAACCCGGCACCACCTTTAATAGTATGGAAACCCCGAAAAATAGCATTCAATAATTCATTGTCTTCAGGAGAGTTTTCTAACTCAACCAACTGCTCACCGAGCAATTCCAGAATTTCTCCAGCTTCAACTAAAAAGTCTTGTAAAATTTCGTCATCAAGATCAATTGACATTATTTAGTCCTCAAAAACCTAAGCTTGATAAAAGATCATCAACATCATCTTGGTTGGTTGCTACATCGTTCGATTTATCATCAACACCGGGTACAACAGGCCCAGGCAACTCCAACTCTTTTGATTTATTGGCAATACCTGTTTTAGATTTACCACCAGAAAGGCGCACCAACTCAACCATGCTGTGCTCCATCTCCTGTACTAAATCAATCACTCGACGAATAATTTGCCCAGTGATATCTTGAAAACCTTGAGCCATTAAAATATCAGTCAACCCCGTTTGTACACTTGCCACTCCCTCTTTGGTTTGAGAAAAATGCTCAGTGATTTCTTGACTCATATTTTTAAATTCTTCAAATGGCATATCTTTGGCTAAAAAGCGATCCCATTTATTAGATAATTCATTAGCCTGATCACTCAACTCCTGAGAAATAGGAGTCAGATTCTCAATCACTTCCATAGTCTGATTCGCTGCTTGCTCAGTCATCGCAATAACATAATGCAAACGCTCCTTAGCATCCGGAATATCCTTTGAAGTTAATTCAATCATTTTAGAATCAAGCGCAAAACTATTCATCGTGTCATGCAATTGACGCGTTAATCGCCCAACCTCTTGAAACAGCATGCTTTCGCGCATACCAGAAATCTGATCTAAAATTTCATCAGCTTTCGTTTCATCACTATTTTCTAAAGCTATAACTAAATCTTTAGCAAGTAATAATCGCGTATTCCCCATTGACTCCATCATTTAACCACCACCCTTTATGCTCCAGCCTTATCAATGCGCTCAAAGATTTTTTCAATCTTCTCTCTTAATGTTGCAGCTGTAAAAGGCTTGATTACATAACCATTAACCCCAGTTTGGGCAGCTAAAATAATTTGTTCACGTTTTGCTTCAGCCGTCACCATTAACACTGGCAAGTTAACTAATTTAGGATCGGCACGCACAGCTTTTAACAAATCAATCCCAGTCATGCCCGGCATATTCCAATCGGTGACTAAGAAATCATAGTTTCCCTCTTTTAACATAGGCAGCGCAGTCTTGCCATCATCCGCTTCAAATGTATTTGTAAACCCAAGATCTCTTAATAAATTTCTGACTATACGCCTCATGGTTGAGAAATCATCAACAACCAAAATCTTCATATTTTTATCCAAGGTCTTTCTCCAACATACTCTTCATTGCAACTCTATCGGCTCAATTAACTAAAACTAAAATACACACACTCAAATAAACCCGCTATTATCATTCCCTTCTAGCCAATTCGCAAGTTTACTCCTTAACCTAAGCATCGCTTGACTACTTATCTGGCTTACTCTGGATTCGCTGACATTCAATACTTCACCAATTTCCCTTAAATTTAATTCTTCATCATAATATAAAGAGATAACTAGCTTCTCCCGTTCTGGCAGTTGACCAATAGCTGTTGCTAAAGCTTCTTTGAATTTATCTTGACCAAAAATATCTTCCGGCCCAGCACTAGCTTGAGCATATTCCTCTATAAAATGGTCACCAGTTTGCGCTAACTCTTCAACACTAAAAAAACGACTATTATTTGAGTCTTGTAAAATTTTATTATATTCACCCAGTGAAATACCCATGCGCTCTGCTATTTCACTGGCGGTAGCATTCTGTGTGGTTTCACTCTCAATTTCTTTGATCGCTTCAGACACTTGTCGCGACTTTTTATGTACTGAGCGCGGCGTCCAATCTGAGCGTCGAACCTCATCCAGCATAGAACCACGAATACGAATGCCAGCATAAGTTTCAAAACTTGCGCCCTGACTACAATCATAGTTTTTTAGGGCCTCCAGTAGACCCAGCATGCCGGCTTGAATTAAATCATCCACCAAAACAGAATCGGGTAACTTACTTAGTAAATGATAGGCAATGCGTTTTACTAGCGGTGCATGCTGCATAATCTGAGCATCTACCGCCCCAACTGCTTGCACCGAACTATACATTGCTACTCCATTCACGCTGCACTCTCCTGAGTTTCGTATTTAATCATACGCTCGACAAAAAATTCTAAATGGCCGCCAGTTTGTGAGCGTATAGGCCAACTATTAATACGTTGCGCAACACTTTTAAAAGCTTGTGCAGATTTACTATGCGGAAAAGCCTCAACCACTGCCGTTTGCTTTTGCACTGATTTACGCAAATACTCATCAAAAGGAATTGCGCCAGCATAAGTTAAAGCAACATCTAAATAACGATCCGTTACTTTACTCAATTTATTAAATAAATTTTGCCCTTGTTGCGGAGATTGCACCATATTCGCCAAAACATGAAATTGAAATAAACCATAGTCACGATTTAACAACTTCATAAAGGCGTAGGCATCCGTTAATGAAGTCGGCTCATCACAAACCACAACAATCACTTCTTGGCATGCACGAGCAAAATTAACCACACTGCCAGAGATACCCGCAGCAGTATCAACAATCAACACATCAAGATCTTTATCTAGCTCACTAAAGGCATGGACAATTGCTGCTTGCTCAATATTATTCAGTTCTGACATATGCTGGATACCAGAAGAAGCAGGAATAACTCTCAGCCCTCCTGGCCCCGTCTCAGTAATTTCCGCCAATGTTTTCTGGCCACTTAAAACATGAGATAAATTAAACTTAGGATGCATGCCTAACAAAATATCGACATTAGCCAGCCCCATATCCGCATCCAATAAGGCAACTTTACGCCCCATTTTAGATAAAGAAACTCCTAAATTAACCGATAAATTTGTTTTACCCACTCCACCTTTGCCGCTCGTTACGGCAATAACTCGCACAGGCTTGACTTGTTTCATTTTTCTTATTCCCGCTGCTTGATCTAATTGCTTATGCATAGCCCGTTGCCACCCATCCTTCAAAGCCAAGCGCATCATTATAATCTGCTTCACTCTCTGATTCTGCGATACACTGCTGAATTAATGCACGAGAATTTGCTTTATGAATATCTTCAGGTACCTGCTGACCATCAGTAATAAAAGCTAATGGCAATTGATGCTCAATTAAGGCAGAGACTGCATTTCCTGTTTCTGCTGTTTCATCCATCTTAGTTAAAATACATGCGCCAAGTTGAAACTCTGAGAAAGCGCTAATAATTTCATTCATCGCTTTTAATTGAGTCGTTGCCGACATCACTAAATAAGGTGTCACCGAGATATCCGACTCTTGCAAACCTTCTATTTGCTCCAGCATCCGCGTATCTTTCTGACTAACACCTGCAGTATCAATTAAAATCAAACGTTTATCACTAAAACTATTAATTAAACTACGTAACTCCTCACCATCAGCTGCAACACGAACAGGCACATCCAAAATACGCCCATAAGTACTTAATTGTTCATGCGCGCCTATGCGATAGTTATCCATCGTAATCAAAGCGACTTGACGACCGGAACCATGCTGTAAAATATATTGCGCGGCTAATTTGGCAATCGTTGTGGTTTTACCCACACCTGTCGGCCCAACTAAAGCAATCACGCCACCGTTTTGTATTATATCATCACCCGTTACCGGCAATACCCGCTGCATCATATCCAATGCTTTATCCCAACCGGCATCAGGATCAGACTGATTGTCCAAACGGTTAGCAATTTTAATGCTTAATTTTTTCGAAATACCTATCCCTGCTAAACGACGTAACAAATCTAAACGTATAGGGTTACTTTCAGATTGCCCGCCCCAACTTGCTTCCGATAACCGAGTATCCATCGCAGTTCTTAAGTAACGCAATTCTTTGCGCATTTCCAATAACATATCATTGGATGCATTAGTTGCATTTTCTTTGGTTTGTTGAAAAGTCCGTTGTAAACCACTCGCTTGCGTTGTCGGCTCAGGCTTATTAACTGCTTTAGTTTTTTCCGCTACTTTCGGCTTAGCAAATTGAGCCGGCGCTTCAGTGAGTCTTTGTTTATTCAGTGCAATTTTCTCTGCATAACCCACATATTCATCTAATTTCCGACGCACTGCAGGGCGAACAGCCGATTGAGGCGCTGAATCATCTTTTCTAGCACTGCTAACGATATGTAATTTATTTTTCTCTGCTTCAAAATCAGGTAGCTTAGTATTTTTTCTAGAAGCTTCAGCCTGCCTTTGTTGCTGCTGTTTTTGTAAATTATCATGCACCATTTGCTCATCAAAGTCCTGAGCAGCAACAATCTCCACACCGCCATCAACCGAACGATTGGACATAATAACAGCATCAGCGCCTAATTCATCTTTAACCATGCGCATTACTTGACGAATATCAGCTGCAAAAAATCGTTTTATTTTCATCGTGCTTCCCTCTTTTAAAACATTATGCACGTTGCCCTACAGTAGAAACCACCTTAATCTTACGATCAGCAGGTATTTCATTGTATGCCAAAACATGTAACCCAGAAATTGAATGCCGGACAAATCGGGATAACCAAGGTCTAATGTAAGACGACACCAGTAATACCGCTGCCTGCCCTTCCATTTCCATCTTTTGAGCACTTTCCTCTAGTGATTGATGCATTTGCTCTGCCAATCCAGGTTCAAGGCCCGCTCCCGACTCTCCTGCCGTTTGTAATGTTTTATGCAATAACTGTTCCAACTCCTGCTCTAATGTAATAACCGGAACTTCTTGTTCTATGCCACTGATTTCTTGGATAATTGATCGACCAAGACTCACTCTAACTGCCGAAGTCAAAATGTCAGGATCTTGACTCTTCGCTCCATACTCAGCCAAAGTCTCGGCAATACCACGCATATCCCTGATAGCGACACTCTCTTGTAAAAGGTTTTGCAACACTTTCACAATCACACCTAGAGGCAAAATTTTCGGCACTAAATCTTCAACCAATTTTGGCGCTGATTTACTCAAATTATCCAATAACTGCTGCGCTTCTTCATACCCCAACATTTCATGCGCATGGGATTGCAGAATGTGACTTAAATGCGTGGCAACAACTGTCCCAGGGTCAACCACGGTATAACCTAAAGTTTGCGCATAATCTTTTTGATTAGCATCAATCCAAACCGCCTCCAAGCCAAATGCCGGATCTTGACAACTAACACCATCTAAAGTCCCAAAAACTTGCCCTGGATTAATCGCCATCTCCCTATCCGGCATAATATCCGCCTCACCTACCGTCACCCCCATTAAGGAAATACGATAAGTAGTCGGATTTAAGTCAAGATTATCGCGAATATGTACGGAAGGAATCAAGAACCCTAACTCTTGGGATAATTTCTTACGCACACCTTTTATGCGTGCCATTAATTGCCCCCCTTGATTTTTATCCACCAAAGGAATTAATCGATAGCCAACCTCCAGACCAATCATATCCACAGGCATCACATCATCCCAACCTAACTCTTTCATTTCTGGAGCTGCTTGAGGAACAACAGGCATAAGTTCTCGCTGTTCACGCGCCACTTCAACTTGCTTAGCTTGCAAAGTAATCCAATAAGCAACCCCCGCCAAAGCCGAAGCAATAATCAGAAATACCAAATTAGGCATGCCCGGAATAATCCCCAAAACCAGCATTACTCCGGCGGTAATATTTAAAGCTTTAGGGTTAGCAAATAACTGCGTCGTAATCTGCGCACCAACCGTCTGGTCACTACCCCGCACACGACTGACCACCATGGCTGCCGCTGTAGAAAGAAGTAAAGAAGGAATTTGCGCAACTAAGCCATCACCAATGGTCAATAAAACATAAACTTCACCTGCATCAGCAAACGTCATCCCATGCTGACCTACGCCAATCACCAAGCCACCAATAATATTAACCGCTAAGATGATAATCCCAGCAATCGCATCACCCCGAACAAACTTGCTAGCACCATACATCGAACCATAGAAATCAGAGTCCGCCGCCACTTCAGCACGCCTATCACGCGCCTCATCTTGAGTAATAATTCCCGCATTCAAGTCAGCATCAATCGCCATTTGCTTACCCGGCATGGCATCCAAGGTAAACCTTGCGCCCACTTCAGCAATACGCCCCGCACCTTTAGTAACAACGGCAAAATTAATCACCATTAAAATACCGAAAACCACCAAACCAACAGCAAAATTACCACCAATAACAAAGGCACCAAATGCCTCAATCACCTTACCCGCAGCATCTCCGCCATTATGACCTTCTAGCAATACAATTCTCGTTGAAGCAACATTAAGTGCCAAACGAAATAAAGTCGCAATTAAAATAACACTAGGAAAAGCAGCGAATTCCAAAGGTTTCGTGGTGTACACCACAACCAACAAAATAATGAGGGAAAACGCGATATTAAAAGTGAAAAATAAATCGAGTGCAAAAGCCGGTAAAGGAATAATAATCAATGCGAGCATCATAATAATGACCGCAGGAGCACCCAGTTTAGCGCCAGCAACAAAACCTAATATTTTTTTTAATTGAGTAAAATCCATACTCGTCAATCTACCTCAGCTAAATCTGCTTTTAGAAAAATTTTATACCACAACGGAACTTTCTGCTTGCTCCTATCAGAGCTTTTGACTGCAAGGAACTTATTGT
>JAUVAA010000131.1 GCA_030591965.1 bacterium | reverse complement strand
TAAGCGGGTAAATTAATAGGGTTTTAAGCCTAGAGGGACTTCTACGACCTAAGCACTCTCAAATACCGAATAAGCCAAGAGATTTTCATATTTTATTTGGCAAGAGGTTTCAGCGGGAGTAACTGGTAAGTTTTCAGTTCTCTTGACGCGCCACAGCGTGCCAAATGATAGATTTTAAGACTCCTATCGCAAAAATTGATTCGCCACACGGCGAATCAATAACGCCTCAGTTCGTTCTCCGTTAACCTTAACTTATGCATAAAAACCGCATAGTTAAGCTCTTCCAATGACTTGACAGCGTAGGAATACGCAACTATTAAGGAGTTACCCTATACGTTTTAGTATAAGACTGCCCCACTTCACAAACATCTCGACTAACTGGGCTTTCACAAGAAGTATCGGTAAATTCTGCTTTTAACTCACCTTTTTCTGTGGGTACAAAATAAAACCGAAAATTTGGATCCGAACTAATCGCAATATCCGTTTTAGCCGTTAGAATCGGTTTATCATTAAAAGTAACTTTGATCTGTTTAATAAAATGTGCCCGACGCTTAAATCGTGTCACCTGATCCATTTGCATACCAGTAATATTAGGATGGCTAATGAGTAATTGCGCCATGGTTGGCTTGCCATCTTGGGCTTTGTCATCTAGCCTGAATTTCATCTTTCCTAAACGTGCCATAGCCGCATCATAATCTGCACCAATCGGTGCTGAACAGCCACCACTCGCTTTAACAAACTTTTTAACCATATAATGTTCGCCGGTATTCATTTCAGCAATCGCACGAATATAACTGTAAGTATTCACTCGAACGCGCATAGCAATATCCGCCTTACCGCTATCTGGTGTAAATTCAAACTCACCGACAAAAGGAAATGGATTTTTATCAATCACCAACAAAATACGCTTAATATATTTTTCTTTAGTTTGCGGAAAACTTGCTGTTACTTTTATCGGAACTAAAGCAGGGTCTTCAGCCCGTACTGGCGTACTCAGCTGAATAACATCATCACCCTTTAAAAGCTGTTTCCCAGCAAAAAACTGCTGCTTTAAAACTTGATTCCAAATAACTTCATCTTTCGCCGCATATGCCATAGTGGGCAGTAAAAACACTAAAGTGAGGCAGAGTAATTTTTGTAATTTCATAGAAAAGATTCCTGTTTTCGCTAAGAACAATAAACACCGCACATTATACATCTTTATAAGCATTTAATGATTAACCATGCCATACAAAACGGCAATATGCGCTAACTCGGCAACACTAGAGACTCTTAGCTTTTTCTTTATTTGTGTACTGTAATTAGCCACCGTTTTATAACCAATACAAAGCTGCTCAGCAATTTTATGACTTGTATGTCCTTTGGCTAATAATAAAAACACATCAAACTCTCTGGGCGAAAAAGCTTTAATAGTCGCCTGATGATCTGTTTTTACTGTCTCACTTGGCGCTAATGATGATGTATTTTTTAAGCCTTGTTCGATATAAATTTGCCCGTGATTAATACATTGAATCGCTTCAATTAATATATTAGCCGCACTATTTTTACTAATAAATCCTTTTGCCCCAGCATCTAGCGCACGACTTATGAAAATGGACTCTTCATGGACACTAAACACTAAAATTTTAGCCGCTTTATGTCGGCCACAAATACGCCGAATGGCTTCAAGGCCGCCGATACCTGGCATGGATATATCCATCACCATGACATCGGGCTGTTTTTCTTGATACAGTTGAATAGCCTGCTCGCCCCGCTCTGCTTCGGCAATAACCTCAATACCTTCATCGGTAGACAGTAGCATTTTAAATCCAGCGCGTACTACCGCATGATCATCGACCAGAATGACTTTTGTTTTCATTTAAGTGGAATTTGTGCTGTTATTTGCATACCTTGTTCGGGCTGAGAAACTATCATCAACTCGCCGCCTAGTGTTTTTATTCTTTCTTGCATACCACGCAAACCAAAGCCTGCATTTACTGTAGCTAAGTCACACCCTTGACCGTCATCCTGAATCAATAAATGTAAGTTTTTTTCCGTTTGGTTTCCTATCTTCAGCTTAATTGTTACCTGTTGTGCATTTGCGTGACGCACAATATTAGTTAAACATTCTTGAATCACTCGAAAGACTTGAATCGTCATTTTCTTTTCTAAACTATCCACTTCATCGCTACAATCTATTGATACTGCCAATGTTGGATTTCTTTCCTGCCAATGATTCAGCATATCATCGAGAGCAGCTTTCAAACCTAATTCAGTCAATATCAGCGGATGTAATTGATGCATCATACTGCGCACTACAACCATTAAGTGATCGCATATATCAGCTATCGAAGCAGTAATTTTAGCGGCATCAGATTTAGGGTGCGCAGCAGTAACCGCCATAACTTTTATCGCAGTTAAAGATTGACCCAATTCATCATGCAACTCTTGCGCCAGTCGCTGGCGTTCTTCTTCCTGTATATCTAAAGAGTTTTTGGTTAAGCTGCGGTTTTCCTGTTGAGCTTTACTTAATTCCTCTGCCATATGGTTGACTGCTTTGGCAATACTGGCATATTCACGTATACAGAATTCTGGCAATTTTTGCTGATATTGCCCCGCTTCAATACGCTGAACGCCTTGAACAATTTGCTCAATAGAGTCTAGCGCCTTATTAAACAGTAAATTAACTAAGACAAAAGTCAGCAACGTTAACAATAATAGTAAAGTAAAAAAAGTGATGCTCTCATGCCAAACTTCACTTATTTCATCTAAGGGGTTCGCTTGAATAATCAGTGTCCCTTCAGTCTGGCTAAGAGGGTATTCCGTATCCGCATAAGACTGGGCCACTAAATGTACAAACCACTCGGGCGGTGAACCTTGTAACGCGTCTTTAGAGCTTTTACGTATCAGGCTAATCGTCTTACCAGATGGCGTGATTAATTGGATAGTTAAATGCCGAGTTTCGTTTAAAGTACTAAGGCTAGATAGCCAGTGAGTGCTATCCGCTGTATTTGCTCCATTGTGTACACTTCCCATTTTAATCAATTGCACGGCAAGATTAATAGACGAATCCACTTCCTTATTGACCGCATTTCTTGCTTGCCAAATAGCGATGACTGCACCAAGCATTAAAATAAAGACCGCAGAAAGAAATATCTTTAGGTTAATTTGGTAGCGTAAGCTCACAGCTCTTCAATCCGAGACAATTAGTCTTCCCATTCCAATTCCGCAAACGCACTACTCAAATTCTTTTTATGGAACTCATTAAATAGCTGCCATTGCGCTTTAAATATCGAATCATCATCTTGCAAAACATCTTCTAAATATTTGCCTTGTTTGATTTTAGTACGTACATCAGTGGCCAGTTTTTGTAAGTAGTGTTTTTCTGCTTGTACACTTTCCGGCCAATCACGATCGATAGAGCCATGCCCAGGGATAACGACATCAAATGACTGTTTTTCTAATTCAGCTATTACTTTTAACCATCCATTTAAACTACCATCTAATACTGGTAAATGTCCGACAAATAGCAGATCAGACATCCACAGGGTATTAGTTTGCTTATCGAATACGGTCAAATCATTATCGGTATGTGCTGTGGGATAAGCTTTTAGAACAAGTATTCGGCCACCCAGATCCAGTTCTAAGGAATTTTTTACCGTAATACTCGGTGGAATAATATCTTTTTCCGTTAAGTTAACGGCTATTTGTTCCATCGAACGTGCAATATAAAACGGCCCTCTTGCCGCCATGGCTCTAGCAAGCTTTGCATGACCAACAAATTTTATATTAGGGAGATTTTGAAAAGCACTATTACCAAAAATATGATCAGGATGTACATGCGTATTAACCACATAACAGATGGGAGTAGTCGTTATTTTCTGAATCGTCTTTTTTAACAAGCGACCTTGCTCTGGGTTACCACCACTATCGATAACGGCAACGCATTTTTTACCTACTATAAAGCCAATATTAGCAATAGCATCATGATTATGCACATCAGGTAATTCTATCGGTCCTTGGTGAACATATATACCTTGAGCCACTTGTTTAATATTAAATGCCGCCATGGCATGACTGCTTGTGAGGGCAAATAATAACGGTAATAAATAACGCACAGTGTATCGTTCCATAATAAATAGTAGTAAGTCGGTGGTTAGCCTTTATCTTCCATGCAAAAAGATAAAAAAGCCTGAATAGCGCGAGATTGCAAAGCTGGCTTAGGAGCAATAATATTCAATTGCCAAGTTAGCCCTTTGGCACTGCCTATTCTGCGAGAAGCTAATCCTGCCGCCTCATTTTTTAAGGCCATCGCTGAGGAAAATCCGATGCCTAAACCTGCGCGAACTGATTCTTTGACAGCTGAAACGCCAGTTACTTCAATATTGACTGGTGCATTAATATCAGCCTCTATTAACGCACCTTCAACAACGTGCCGGGCACCCGATCCAGATTCACGCCAAATCACTTGATGCTCAGTAAATACTTCCAAAGGCACATAATCAGGGTACTCTAGCGCAAGCGGGTGATTATCAGGAATGACCAAGACAATTTCATCTTGCTGCCAAGCAATGACCTGGTAATTACTCGGTAATTCTACTTCAGCCAAAGAGCCTTCAATAAAACCTAAATCAAGATTATATAAGTTATCTAATGTTTCACTGGTATCTAAAGTCTTCATAAAGACTTGTACACCTTCGTATTGAGATTGCAATTCAACGACATACTTAGGTAAATAAAAACTGGCAATGGTCATCGTTGCGCCTATGCGCAAGATGCCAGTGCTGATTTGTTGTAAGCTACGTACATATTCATGCGCTTGCATATAGCAGCTATCCATTTTATCCGCATATTTTAACAAGCCCTCGCCTGCGGCGGTTAATTCAATTTGATGTCCTTTACGCTCATATAAAGGTTCGCCTACAAAGGCTTGTAAAAGCTTTAACTGTCCCGAGACAGCGGGCTGGCCGACATGTAACTGTTGCGCAGTTAAGGTAATACTTTTTAATCGCGCAACCACTGAGAAAGTCAATAAATGTTGGGGGTTCAAGGTCATTTTCAGTGCATATAAGTTGTTAAATAATATTAATCTGGATAGTATCATTTTTTATGATACACATCTAAAGAAAAGATTACTTGAACTCAATATGACAGTTTTGTTAAAGTGGATGGAATTTGCCAAGTATAATAATTTTATAGTTTGGCGCACATTTATTAGCAATCTTCAATAAACGGAAAGAGCTGGAGGAAATACGAGTGGCAGTTATTACAATAAGCCCAGATCAAATCACTAAAAAGAAACGCAAAGGCCCCAAAGGTCATGCGGTTGATCTAAAAGCACTAGAAGAAGTTCAAGCACTGTTAGCGGATGAATCTCGTCAACATGACTTATTGATTGAACATTTACATAAAATTCAAGATCAATATCTGCACATTTCATCTAAGCACCTCGTCGCTCTCGCGCACGAAATGAAGCTTTCTCCCGCCGAAGTTTATGAGGTCGCCTCTTTCTATCATCATTTTGATATAGTCAAAGAAGGTCAAACACCTCCTCCTGCTTTAACTGTTCGTGTTTGTGAGTCACTTTCTTGCGCCATGGCTGGTTCAAATGAGCTAATCACTGCCCTAGAAAATGGCTTAAACGCTGATAGCGTACGCGTCCAAAAAGTGCCTTGCGTAGGTCGCTGTCAACATGCCCCAGTTGCCGTTGTTGGTCAAAATCCAATTGATGAAGCAACGCCTATCAACGTACTTACTGCCGTTGAGAAAAAAGAAATTACCGCAAGCGTTACTGACTATATTAGTCATGATAACTATCTTGCAGATAACGGCTATCAAACACTCAAGGGTGTTTTAGACGGATCTATTGATACCGAAAGCGTGATCAAAAAAATGGAAGATTCTGGCCTACGTGGTTTAGGTGGTGCTGGATTTCCTGCAGGCCGTAAATGGCGCATCGTGAAAAGCTTTGATGGTCCGCGTCTAATGGCGGTCAATATTGATGAAGGCGAACCGGGTACGTTTAAAGATCGTCATTATTTAGAATCAGATCCACATCGCTTCTTAGAAGGTATGTTAATTGCCGCCTTATGCGTGGGTTGTGATGAGATTTATATTTATTTACGTGATGAATATGCCGGTTGCCGTGCGATCCTAACAAAAGAAATTGCTAATTTAGAAAACAGCATTACTGGTTTACCACCCATTCATTTACGTCGCGGTGCAGGTGCTTATATCTGCGGTGAAGAATCAGCGATGGTTGAATCTATCGAAGGTAAACGCGGTATGCCTCGTTTACGCCCGCCATTCTTAGCAGAAGTTGGTTTATTCGGTCGCCCTACCCTAGAGCACAACATGGAATCGGTATACTGGGTACGTGATATTGTTGAAAAAGGCCCAGAGTGGTTTACGTCACACGGTCGTCATGAGCGCAAAGGTTTACGTTCTTTCTCTATCTCAGGTCGCGTTAATAAGCCGGGTGTGCATTTAGCACCAGCGGGCACAACGATGCGTGAATTGATTGCAGAATTCTGTGGTGGCATGCAAGATGGCCATGAATTCTACGGTTATTTCCCAGGCGGGGCATCAGGTGGTATTTTGCCTGAATCGATGGCTGATATTCCAATGGATTTTGATACGCTCAACGAACACGGTTGTTTTATCGGTTCTGCGGCTGTAGTTGTTTTCTCTAAACAAGATAGCGCTAAAGAATTAGCGATCAATGCTATGCAATTCTTTGAAGAAGAATCATGCGGTCAATGTACACCTTGTCGTGTTGGTACTGCAAAAGCAGCAACTTTAATGGAAGAAGAAACCTGGGATACTGACTTGCTGGAAGAATTATCTTCGGTAATGGTCGATGCCTCGATTTGTGGTTTAGGCCAAGCGGCTCCAAATCCATTACGCTGTGCGATTAAGTACTTCCCTGAAGAGATTAAATAATAGGTAAATAGACATGGCTGCAAATCCAGATACTTTAAACAACCCTATGATCAACTTCACTCTCGATGGTGAAGCTGTTTCTGCGTTTGCGGATGAAACCATCCTGCAGACAGCAAAACGTCACAACAAAGAAATCCCCCACCTGTGTTACACAGAAGGCTTACGCTCAGACGGTAATTGCCGTGCCTGTGTCGTAGAAATTGACGGCGAACGTGTTTTAGCACCGTCTTGTTGCCGTATGCCGACTGAAGGCATGAATGTGCAAGCAAACAGCGAACGTGCTGTTAAGTCACAAAAAATGGTGCTTGAGCTACTAAAATCAGACCAGCCAGAACAAATAGGCTCGCCTTATAAGCTCGATTCTGAATTAGATCAGTGGGTACAAAAACTAAAAGTCGGTGAGCCGCGTTTTAAATCACGCGAACAACCTGAAGCAGATTTATCACATCCTGCCATTGCAGTGAACATGGATGCGTGCATTCAATGTACGCGCTGTTTACGTGCTTGCCGTGAAGAGCAAATGAACGATGTAATCGGTTTCGCTAATCGCGGCGCACATGCTGAAATCGTGTTTGATATTGCCGATCCTATGGCGGCAAGTAGCTGTGTTGCTTGCGGCGAATGTGTGCAAGCTTGCCCTACTGGCGCATTAATGCCAGCGAACAATGTTGGTCTTGAAACGCCTGATAAAACCGTTAATTCAACCTGCCCTTATTGCGGTGTGGGTTGTTTAATCAAATATCATGTGAAAGACGATAAAATCCTTTATACCGAAGGTCGTGATGGTGACACTAATAAATACCGTCTTTGTGTTAAAGGTCGTTACGGTTTTAACTATATCCACAACCCACTGCGTTTAACTAAACCTTTAATTAGACGCGAAGGCGTAGCAAAAACCACTGAATTACTTGATCCAAATGATTTGGACAGCGTATTCCGTGAAGCGACTTGGGATGAGGCTTTAGATTTTGCTGCGGGTGGTTTTAAAAAAATCCGTGATGAAAAAGGTAAAAAAGGACTCGCTGGTTTAGGTTCCGCTAAAGGCAGTAATGAAGAAGCGTATTTATTCCAAAAATTAGTCCGTACGGGCTTTGGTTCAAATAACGTCGATCATTGTACCCGCTTATGTCACGCCTCTTCGGTTGTTGCCCTCTTAGAATGTTTAGGTTCTGGTGCGGTATCTAACCCTGTTGAAGATGTAAAATTAGCAGAAGTGGTTATTATTATTGGTTCTAACCCAACGGTAAACCACCCTGTTGGCGCAACGTTTATGAAGAATGCGACCACAACGGGCACGAAGATCATTTTAATCGACCCAAATCGTACTGCGATCGCTAAATATGCTTCCCATCATTTAGCGTTCCGTCCAGATACCGATGTAGCTATGCTAAACGGCATCATGCATGCGATCTTGGAAGAAGGTTTACAGAACGATGACTACATCGCTCAGTACACCGAAGATTTCGAGTTCATGAAAGAGCATTTGAAAGATTACAGCCCTGAAAAAGTAGCGCCTATCTGTGGTATTGATGCCGATATGCTACGTGAAGTGGCAAGACTGTATGCCACATCTAAAGGCTCGATGATTTTATGGGGCATGGGTGTTTCACAACATATTCATGGTACTGATAATGCGCGCT
>JAUVAA010000191.1 GCA_030591965.1 bacterium | reverse complement strand
CCCTGGGGACGCCATACAAAAGAAAGGGTTATCTATTTATTTAGGTAGCCCTTTTTTGTTTCTGATAAAGAAATTTGGTTCCTATGTTCACACTTACTTTGTAAGCTGACGCTTCATATGACTACATTCACAAAACAACTTAAGCAGCTGTAGGATGGGCAAAGGAGCTTTATCCCGTGCCCATCACTAATGCTAAGGATAAAAAACGTGTTAGAAATTTCCCAGAATATCGTTATTACTGACAATGAAATTGAACTTTCAGCAATACGAGCTCAGGGAGCTGGGGGACAAAATGTTAATAAAGTATCGTCGGCGATCCATTTGCGCTTTGATATCAAGGCATCCTCACTACCTGAATTTTATAAGCAACGTCTTTTAAGTTTGCGTGATAAACGTATCAGTAAAGAAGGTATCATTGTTATTAAAGCGCAAAAATACCGCACTCAGGAAAAAAATCGAGATGATGCGCTTGAGCGCTTAAGGGAAATAATTAAAACCGTAACAGTCGTGCAGAAAATAAGGCGGACAACTAGGCCTACTAAAGGTTCTCAGAAGAGACGACTGGATAGCAAGTCTAAGCGAAGTCAGGTAAAAGCACTCAGAGGAAGAGTTTCCGAGTGAAAGTGAGCAGGTAGGTATTATTTGGTAGAAAAATAGGTTTCTTTGTTGCTGTAATCTGGTATCTTTATATGCTGTTTTTCTGTGAGTAAAGATGATGCACCGTAAAGTCCTGATTGATTGGTTTTCCACTAGCAAAGGCCAGGTTTTAAAGCAGCAGGAAGCTGCTTTTTTAACACGCTCCATTACTGTGAGTTGTAAGCAGGTTGTTGTACAAATAGGTGCTTTAGGCTGGGAAAATGAGTTTATTGACTGCAGTTTGTATGAGCAGTTTTATGTCATGGATGATGAACAGTTGCCATGGCCTGAAAGTAAGTTATTGCAAGGTGCTACAGATGCTTTACCCTTTAAATCCGAGTCAGTTGATATGATTATTTTACCTCATTTATTAGATTTTGATCGGAACAAGCATCAAGTACTGCGAGAAGTTGAACGAATTTTAAAGCCAGAAGGGAAGTTAATTATTCTTGGGTTCAATCCCTGGAATATTTATATTAATCTGCAATATATTAGACGTAGAGAAAAAGGTGCGCTTTGGCACCCTAACCTGGTTAGCCGTACCAGGTTAGAAGACTGGTTGAGTCTGTTAAATTTTGAAGTAGAGCTTGCTGCGGGGTTTGATTTTGATGCCATGCGAACCAGCGCTGGGCATGCTGAGCGTAGAAAAAAGCAAATTATAACGATCGCTTATGCAATAAAAGCAACCAAGCGCTGTTACCACCTTATCCCTTTGACGCCAGTAAATGAGTATCAGGCTGGTGTCGCGATGGCTAAATTGATTGACCTCCCTGTAAGGTAAAATGAGTATGATGAAAGTAGTGGAAATATACACGGATGGCGCTTGCCGTGGTAACCCTGGGCCTGGAGGCTGGGGTGTATGGTTAAAAAGTGGAACAGCTGAAAAAGAGTTATTTGGTGGTGAAAATGAAACGACCAACAACCGTATGGAGTTGATGGCGGCTATACAGGCTCTAGAAATATTGAATCAGTCTTGCACCATTAAACTACATAGTGATTCGAAATATGTTTTACAAGGGATCACTGAGTGGATGGATAACTGGAAAAAGAGAGGCTGGAAAACAGCGGCAAAAAAGCCAGTTAAAAATGAAGATTTATGGCGACGCTTAGACTCAGCAATGCAAAGACATGACGTGGATTGGACCTGGGTAAAAGGTCATTCAGGAAATATCGGTAATGAAAGGGCAGATCAATTAGCTAATAAAGGGATAGATACTTTGTGAATCTGCTGATATTTGATGCTAGTCGAGGCTGGCGAGTTTTTTCACGAATTACTGGAATGCCTGTACTCGCTGTTAATGCTTGAATTTAACCTGTTTGTCTAGGTGATATACAATTCACAATATGACTAGATATATCAAATGATACTCTGTTATTTACCACAAAAAATTTAGTTCAACTTGGCAAGGGCTGATTCTGAGCTATACTTTAGTTTTTATGGTTTATTTATGGAGAAAAACATGAAAAAATTTTTGATTTTGTTGGTACTCTTTTCGTTTAATGCATTTGCCAAGCCTGTTAATGTCAATAAAGCAAGTGCTCAGGAAATTGCGGATTCACTTAATGGGATCGGTATAAAAAAAGCCGAGGCGATTGTTGAGTACCGTAAGAAAAATAAATTTAAAAGTGCAGATGAATTAAGTAATGTAAAAGGGATTGGCGAAAAGACGATAGCTAAAAACAAGAAAGATATTAAGCTATAAGAAGAGTTGGCTATTGTTTCTTAGGAGCGGGCATTATTGAATTCTCGCTCCTTAGCTAATCGCCCAGTACTAGGCCCTCTAAATAACTGATAATAAATAATCGTGGGGCGCAGGCTTTAGCCTGCATGAATAGCGAATAATGCAGGCTAAAGCCTGCGCCCCAAATTTATCACTTATTTAAGGAGTGAGGTACTAGTGTTATGATTGTAAAAAATCAATATTAAAAATATCCAGAAGGCCTTCTAGGGCAGAGCTTTATAAGAGTAAGGAATGCGCAGACCTTAGATCAATTAATGCAAAGCCGATAGGTCCTCAATGTATCATTTTTGGTCATGCCTGGCCTGACCCCATAAACTCAAGCATCTCTTCATTCTGTACGCGATAATAGATTTCTTCAACTGTCAGTGTCAGGCCGATAGATTTAAAGTGTATTTCATCGCCTAGGAAATAATGTTTTGAAAACCAGCCTTCACTGCGTCTGATCACTTCAATATCAACAATATCTTGTTCAATAAGAACATACTCTTCTAAACTGGGAATATTGATATAAGAGAAACGCTTAGTAGTTTCATCTATTCTGCGTGTTGATTTTGATAAGACTTCAACAATAATAATAGGTGACTCAGTGTAATAAGGCTGTGATTCATCAAATTGACAATCAACCGTGACATCCGGGTAAAAGAATTTAGCACCTACTTTTACTTTCATATCTGAACCAAATGGTTCACAGGAAGAGTTTTTTAGGAGCTGTCTAAACGCTGAATAGAGAGTGCCTGAAATACGCTCATGATTAGCACTTGCACCAGCCATAGCATGAATTTGACCGTCAATTAATTCATGCTTAACTTCACGACTCATTTCGTCTTCTAAATACTCTTCAATACTGATGGTATTATTTTTAATAACGGATGACATATTTTTATCTCAACATAATGAAAAAATTAATGGCTCTAAAAATATATTTTCTCAGTGGATATATTTAGTAGCGAGATTTTAAGGTATTTTTTATAATAACATTAAACGTGTATTTTAAGTACCTTGGCATTACGTAAGTGATTATAATTTCCCTGTAAAGCCGGGGGGAGGTCGTTAAAGTGGCTTGCTTGAAAACCTCGCTCTTTAAACCAATGCATGGTTTGAGTTGATAGTGCGAAGAGTTGCTGCAGCGAGTTTTGTCTGGCAGCAATAAACAGTTGTTCAAGTAGCTGATTGCCACGCGCTGACCTTTGGTAATCGGGGTGTACTGCTAAGCAAGCGATTAACCCTGCTGAGCTATGACTTATTTTATGTAATGCGCTACAGCCAATAATCAAGCCATCACGATCTATCACGAAATAATCCTTAATATCGATTTCTAAATGCTCTTCTGAGCGTTGAACTAAGATGCCTTGTTGCTGTAGTGGTTTGATAAGTTCCAGAATGCCGGGAATATCACTTATAGTAGCAGGGCGTAATGTTTCATACTCTATTGAGCTGATAAGTGTACCAATACCATCGCGACTAAATAGCTCGATCAGTAAAGCACCATCTATCTTTCGATTTAAAATATGAACCCGTTCTACGCCAGACTGGCAGCCATAAATGGCAGATTGCAATGCGCATTTTGTACTCGTAGCTAACTGTGTTTCATTATCAATTAAATATTGAGTTTCACTGCTAGTCATTTGTGCAATAAGTTGCCCTGTTTCAGTCGATAGACAGCTTTGTTCGGTCATTAAAATTAGTTTTTCGGCTTGCAGGGCAATAGCAATTTCAGTCGCAAGCTGTTCGGCAGATAAATTAAATAACTCGCCACTTGGAGAATAACCTACGGGGGAAATTAGTACTATATTTCCTAACTCTAGTTGCTGATGAATTGCAGAACTATCGATACGGCGTACTTTACCAGTATGTTGATAATCTATGCCATCAAGTACACCTAGGGGCTGTGCAGTGACAAAATTACCTGAAATAACACGAATTTTTGCCCCTGACATGGGAGAGTTCGCAAGACCTAGGGAGAGCAGAGATTCGATTTCTACGCGGGCTAGCCCGGCAGATTCTTTAACACATCGTAGGGCGGTATCATCGGTGATACGTAGTTGCTGGTGAAATTGGGATTGTTTGTTCTGTTGCTGTAGGTGCAGATCAATTTGTGGGCGAATGCCATGCACTAATACTAAACGTATACCTAGATTATTTAATAAAGCAAAATCATGGACGAGGGTATTTAATGTTTCATCTAAAACAGCTTCACCGCCAAAGTAAATAACAAAGGTGCGGTTACGGTGGGCATGGATGTAGGGAGAAGAATCTCGAAACCAGCTAACAAAAGAGTCAGAATTATGCATTTAGGGGAGGCGTACTTAATGTAGGGTGGGCAATGCTTTTCTGCCCACCTTGTTGATATGTTAACTAATGGTGGGCAGAAAAGCGTTGCCCACCCTACTTGCTTAGTTATCAGTCACCGCACCTTCAGAAGCAGAGCTCACTAATTTAGCATATTTTGCTAAAACCCCTCGTGTGTATTTAGGTGCTGGCTGTTGCCATTTCTCTAAACGGGCTGCTATTTCTGCATCTTCCAGATGTAATGTCAGATTTTTACTTTCGGCATCAATAGTGATTTTGTCACCATTTTCAATGATGGCCAGTGATCCACCAACATAGGCTTCAGGAGTAATATGACCGACAACAAAGCCGTGTGTACCGCCTGAGAAACGGCCATCGGTAATCAGTGCAACATCTTTGCCTAGGCCTTTACCCATAATGGCAGAGGTGGGTGACAGCATTTCACGCATACCCGGGCCACCTTTAGGGCCTTCATAGCGAATAACAATCACATCACCTTTGACGATATCACCTTTTAAAATACCTTGTAGTGCTTGCTCTTCTGCGTCATAGACTTTTGCAGTACCCGTAAAGTGTAAGCCCTCTTTACCCGTAATTTTAGCAACAGACCCTTCCTCGGCTAAATTACCATGTAAGATCACTAAATGGCTGTCTTTTTTAATCGGATGATCTAATGGAAGAATCATATCCTGATCAATAGGATAAGGTTTAACGTCTGCTAGATTTTCAGCTAAAGTTTTACCGGTAACGGTTAAGCAATCGCCATGCAGTAAACCGCGATCAAGTAAAATTTTCATTAGCGGCTGGATACCACCAATTTCAATTAGCTCTGCCATTTGATAACGACCACTGGGTTTTAAGTCAGCAACCATCGGAACATTAGCACCAATGCGAGTAAAGTCACTTAGTTGAATATCAACGTCAGCCGCATTAGCCATCGCTAAAATATGTAAAACAGCATTAGTTGACCCGCCAAGTGCAATAATTACGGTAATCGCATTTTCAAATGCTTT
>JAUVAA010000078.1 GCA_030591965.1 bacterium | reverse complement strand
TCTTCAACGCTAGTGGTTGTCGACATTATGGTTACTGTGTCGGTCCTCTCGCAACGATATTCTGTCAACTCCGCCAGGCCCGGAAGGGAGCAACGGTAGCAGAAGATTCGTGTGCCGAGATGTGGCTGGCATGGTAGCCGCCCAATCTAAAAATCTACCACGCAGCCATGAATCATCAGGTTCTCGCTAGAAAATGGCGTCCGCATAATTTCACCGAAATTGTTGGTCAAGAGCATGTTAGTCAATCATTGATTAATGCTTTACAGAACAACCGCTTACATCATGCTTATTTGTTTACAGGCACTCGCGGTGTAGGGAAAACCACTATTGCTAGGATCTTAGCAAAAGCAATCAACTGTGAAAACCTTCAAGATTATAATCCCTGTGGGGTTTGTGCTGTCTGCACGGCTTTGGATGAAGGGCGTTTTCTTGATTTAATCGAAGTTGATGCAGCCTCCCGTACTAAAGTCGAAGATACTCGTGATTTATTAGATAATGCGCAATATGCTCCGAATAGTGGAAAATACAAAGTTTACATAATTGATGAAGTGCACATGCTCTCTGGGCATAGTTTTAATGCTTTACTCAAAACCTTAGAAGAGCCGCCTGAGCATGTTAAGTTCTTACTGGCGACTACTGATCCACAAAAAATCCCTGTCACTGTTTTATCCCGTTGTTTACAATTCAATCTAAAGCGACTATCAATTAGTCAAATTAGTAAGCAAATGGCTTATATTCTCGGTGAAGAAAAAATCGAATTTGAAACCAGTGCTTTGCGTTTACTGGCGCGTGCCGCTGATGGCAGTATGCGTGATGGACTTAGCCTATTGGATCAAGCCATAGTCTATGGTAATGATGTGATCAGTGCGGAAACAGTTAGTCATATGTTGGGTACAATTGCCCAGCAGCCAGTAGAAGATTTGCTACGTAGCTTAGCGGAAAATAATGCCGCAGGCGTACTGCATAAGGTTAATGAAATGGCTGAATTAACGCCTGATTTTGCCAGTATTTTACAGCAACTGTTACATGTATTGCATCGCTTAGCATTAGTCCAGTTAGTGCCTGCAGTGGCGGAATCGGATGATGATACTGATATATTGCGTGAACTCAGCCCGCTATTTTCTGCTGAAGAATTACAGCTGTATTATCAAATTGCCTTAATGGGACAAAAAGATCTAAGTTTATCTCCAGACCCAAAGTCTGGTTTTGAGATGGTTTTGCTAAGAATGCTTGCATTTAACCCGCAAAAGAATAGTGCAAGCGTGCAAATAGCTATTCCAGCCATTGCGCAAAAGCCACGTCCTGCAATGCTGCAAGCGCCAGTAGTCAGATCTGAGGCTGTCACTGGTGAAGCTGCAAATTTGCAGTCGAAGCCTCCTGCTGCTGCCCCATTAGCTGCAGATGTTCAAACTATGGTCCCTAGGGATCAGCAGTCGTGGCATGAAATAGTGGCAACCATGAAAGTTGCCGGGCTAACTCGCGAATTAGCGAATAATTGTATTTTAGAAGGGGTTGATGAGCAGCAGTGTCGTTTGATTTTAGATCCTAGGCAGGCGCAAATTAGAAGTCCTCGTTCTGAAGAAAAGTTACAAGCAGCTGTGCAAGTTTATTATGGGCGACCGCTCAAATTAGTGATTAAAACTGAAGCGGTTGTTGCAGATACGCCGGCTGTGCAAATACAAAAAGATAAAATTAACCGTCAACAGGAGGCTGTTGACGCTATTGATAATGATGAAAATATACAGGCATTAAAAGCAAATTTTGATGCTCGTGTCATTCCTGGTTCAATCGAGCCAGTTCAAAATAATGATTAGGAGAACTTAATGAAGGGCGCACTTGGCAATATTATGCAACAAGCTCAGCAGATGCAAGAAGACATGCAGAAAGCTCAGGCTGAACTTGAAAACATAGAAGTAACCGGCGAGTCTGGCGGTGGCATGGTTAGCATTCTCATGACGGGTAAAAGGGAAGTGCGTAAAGTTTCCATTGATGATGCTCTAGTTGGCGATGACAAAGAAATGCTAGAGGATTTAGTCGCTGCTGCGATTAATGATGCTGTGCGTAAGGTTGCTAAAATAAAAAAAGAAAAAATGGGTGATGTGACTGCTGGCATGCCTATTCCTCCTGGATTTAAAATGCCATTTTAAGTATGCAAAAACAAGGCTTATTAACTGAAGTCATTGATGCCTTGTGTTGTTTGCCAGGAGTTGGGCCTAAGTCAGCGCAACGTATGGCACTACATCTCTTTCAACGAGACCGAGGTGGGGCTGATAATTTAGCTAAGACATTGCAATTGGCAGCCGATAAGCTGGGCAATTGCAAAAAATGCCGTACTTTAACTGAGCATGAATTATGCAGTATTTGTGCTAGCCCTACACGTGATCAGTATTTGGTTTGTGTAGTCGAAAGTCCGGCAGATGTTTGGGTTATTAATCAAGCGACAGAATATCAGGGTGTATTTTTTGTTTTAAATGGTCGCTTATCGCCTTTAGATGGTATTGGTCCTGATGAAATCGGCATAGATCAGCTTGAGCAGCAGTTAGCGAGTCAGCAAATAACCGAGCTTATTCTGGCAACCAACTCTACGGTCGAAGGCGAAGCAACTGCGCATTTTATTGCTCAGTTAGCTTTAGCCCATCATGTGAAAGTTAGTCGTCTCGCGCATGGTGTGCCTGTAGGTGGCGAACTCGAATTTATTGATAGTAGCACGTTGGCACATGCCTTTAGTGGGCGTCGTGAAATTAAATAGGACAGAGCTATGACAGATTGTTTGTTTTGTAAAATGGTTGCTGGGGAAATTAAGCCTGATGTAGTTTACGAAGATGAGCAAGTTCTCGCGTTCAGAGATATTAGCCCTAAAGCGCCGACTCATATCTTAGTTGTTCCTAAACAGCATGTGGCGACTTTAAATGATTTGCAGGATACAAAACTTGCAGGACATTTATTGCAAACGGTTGCGCAGATTGCAGCAACAGAAGGTATTTCCGAAGCAGGCTATCGTACCGTTATTAATTGCAATAATGAAGGTGGGCAAGAGGTTTATCATTTGCATTTACATTTATTAGGTGGTCGCCCTATGACATGGCCAGCAGGGTAATCTAATGCTAGATAACGTGACGGCAGAACAGGCTTTTGAGTGGGCTGAGCGTTTAACACGGCAAAGTGATTTCAATGCTTTAACCAAAGAAATAGATGTCATTCTAGGGGGCTTATCTGGTGTGCGGCAGGTGGCTATTTATGAGGTTTATGCTGGAAAACAGGTTAGGTCGAGTGACAATAGTGCAGTGGAAAGAGTGGTTCGTCGTTTTCCTGTGGGCTTTGCAACAATTGAGCATCATGACGAGTTTTCGGATTTATTGAATACTATGACTTATAGTCAGTGATGTTCAGTTGGTTGAGTATAAATCTGAGCGGTTAGTTTTATTGCACATTCCTAATTCTATCGGTCCGGATAGAACGATATTGCTTAAAGCTGAAATTAGCGATCAACTGATTAAGTTGTGTAAGTGCTTATTAGCTATTTACGCTAATCAAGTGCAACTGCATGATAATAAAGAGCGTGATTTATTGACGCGTTTACCGAATAGGCAGTCTTTTGATTTGCGTTTATTTCAGGTTTGCGAGTATTTCCGTGAGCATCATTTAAGTGATGCAGTGCAAGATAAAGGGTCTTGGATTGCCATGCTGGATATTGATCATTTCAAAGCCGTGAATGATTCTTTTGGGCATTTATATGGCGATGAAGTTTTACTGCATTTTAGTCAAATTATGGAAAAAAACTTTCGCTATAATGATTTCTTATTTCGTTTTGGCGGGGAAGAATTTATAGTGATCTTGAATCTCGTAGATATGGCCTCAGCTAAAGAGGTTTTTCAGCGTTTTAGAGAAACTATTGCTCAATTTAAATTTCCAACTGTGGGTCGTGTCACAGTGAGTATTGGTGTGACTCATATTGACAGCAATGCCTTGCCTGCAAGTTTATTGGACTATGCGGATAAGGCTTTATATCATGCAAAAGGAGCGGGTCGTAATCAAGTGGTTTTTTATGAGGATATGGATATAGAAGTGTTGGCTGAAGATGACTCAGATGTTGAGCTGTTTTAAGGTTACATTTTTTCGCGTAACTTTAGAAAACGTTGATAACGTACTTCAGAAATAACGCCGTTCTCTACCGCTGCACGTACTGCACAGCCTTTGTCTTGTACATGGCTACAGTCATTAAATTGACAGTGATCTAAATGAGCTTGGAATTCTCTAAAGCCATAAGCTAATTGTCCCTCAGAAAGCCCTGCTAAGCCAAAAATCGCTACTCCAGGGCTATCAATTAGATCTCCACCATCAGGTAAGTGATATAGAGTCGCTGCAGTTGTCGTATGTCTGCCATGTTTGGTTGTTTCAGAAACCGTATTAGTTTTTAGGTTTTTATCTGGAATGAGTGAGTTGGTTAGTGATGATTTTCCAACACCTGACTGGCCGCTGAAGATATTAATTTTATTTGTTAATGCCTGCTTTAATTGATCGATACCGATATTATCTAGCGCACTGACACGAAATAACCGGTAACCAAGCTTGGTATAGGTTTCGAGTTCGCTTTCTATTCTGTCAGATGCGATTAAATCTGCCTTGTTATAGATCAGTAGAGCATCAATATTACGGTTTTCACAGATAGCCAAGTACTGATCAATTAGCAAGAAGTCACAATACGGTTCCGTAGCAAAAACCACAAAAATTTGGTCGATATTAGCCGCAACTGGGCGTGTTTTTTTGCCTTTATTGGGTCGCTCTAAGAGTGAGTGGCGCGGAAGAAGCTCTTCGATCCGACCTTGCTCTGGCGCGACAATAATAAGCTTGACTCTATCTCCAGCGGCAACGGTTTCTACCTTTCTACGTGTTTGGCAAAGAATGATTTCATTATTGACTTCAACTGCGATACCTTGGCCTAGGTGGGAAATAACGAGACCTGAATAAAGTTCTGTCATGTGGGTAAATAGGTGGTTTTTTACTGCATTATAGAAGGCATAAAGGCCGCAGAGAAAATATACAATGAATTCTCTGTGGCCTTTGTGTTGTAGGTTTAGCTTGTGCTTATAATTTAGGCTCTAAATGCGCAATACGAATTGCAGCAGGTGGATGACTATAATGAAAGGCAGAAAATAAAGGGTCTGGTGTTAAAGTGCTGGCATTCTCTTTATATAGTTTTACTAGTCCACTGATTAATTTGCTTGCTTGCGCATGTTCGGCAGCAAAATCATCAGCTTCAAACTCAAACTTACGTTGGAAATAGGCGCTAATTGGCGTCATAAAGGTAGTAAAGACAGGTGAAACCAGCATAAATAGCAATAAAGCAGCAGCATTAGAAGCTGTATTGACGCCTAAGCCAGTAAAGAACCACTCTTGAGTAATTAGCCAGCCTAGTACACCTAAGCTAATCAAGCTCATAATTGAGCTAGCCACTAGCATTTTAATGACATGTTTGCGTTTAAAATGACCGAGTTCATGGGCTAGTACGGCTTCCATTTCATCATCATCTAGTGATTCTGCAAGCGTATCAAAAAATACGATGCGTTTATTGCTGCCCATGCCAGTAAAATAAGCATTACCATGACCGGAGCGTTTTGAGCCATCCATAATGAAAATACCATTGCTACTAAAACCACAACGATCGAGCAATTGATTAATACGCTCTTTTAATGAGCCCTCTTCTAAAGGAGTGAAATCATTAAATAAAGGCGCAATAACGGTGGGATAAAGCCAGCTCATAAGTAATGAGAAACTCATCAAAATAGCCCATGTCCAGATCCACCATGTATCACCTATAGCTTGCATAACCCATAAAATTAAAGCTAATAAAGGCAGGCCAATCATTGCAACTAAAGCAAGTTGCATCAGTTGATCTTTGATGAACTGGTTCATAGTGCTTTTGTTAAAGCCATATTTTTCTTCGATAACGAAGGTTTGATACAGTGTAGTTGGTAGTTCGAATAGGGACATAAGGAAGAAAATGCTCGCTAATGAAGCTATTCCTGCAACGATAGGCGAGAATTCGAAACCTGCCCAAAAGTTAAAAACTAAGCTAATAC
The DNA here is from genome assembly GCA_030591965.1 of bacterium. Classification (GTDB taxonomy): domain Bacteria; phylum Pseudomonadota; class Gammaproteobacteria; order Methylococcales; family Methylomonadaceae; genus Methyloprofundus. The sequence goes on along the minus strand of JAUVAA010000078.1, from coordinate 7,471 downwards.
CGCCACCGAGTGTGAGTAGTAATAAAAAAATGATACCGACAACGCTATCTATGTCGCCTAGCTTACCTTTTTCTACGGTGTAATCAGCCGCTTTTTGATGTGCTTCTAGGGTGATAGATTCTGTGAAAGCTTCAGGTACTTGATCGCGATGTTTGAGTACATAGCTTGCTTGGCGTTTGGATAGCCAAAATTGCACGGAATAAGAGAGCACCAGTGCGATTAAAAATATATAAGTAAAAGTATTCATTTGTAGATAAATTTAAAGAGTTAAAAAAGGGCTTAGTTGAGCATTAGCCATACAGATTAGCCAATGCTACAATTTACCGCAACTTTAAATGAATATATGGACTGAGTAAATGACTCAAAATGCAGACAATCTTATCTGGATTGACTTAGAAATGACGGGCTTAGATCCTGATAAAGATTTAATTATTGAAATAGCAACCGTGGTAACTGATAAAGACTTAAATGTCTTGGCGACAGGTCCAGTGCTGGCTGTGCATCAAAGTGATGCTGCACTTGCTGGTATGGATGATTGGAATCAAGAGCATCATGGTAAATCTGGACTTATTGAGCGGGTTAAAGCTTCGGCAATTAATGATGCGCAAGCTGAGCAGCAAACTATTGAGTTTTTAAAGCAATGGGTGCCTGCTGATACGTCGCCTATGTGCGGTAATAGTATTGGTCAAGATCGACGCTTTTTATATCGCCGTATGCGTCAATTAGAAGAGTTTTTTCATTATCGGAATTTAGATGTTTCTACATTGAAGGAATTAGCTGCACGCTGGGCTCCTGAAGTGAAAGAATCATTCAAGAAAAAAGAAACGCATCAAGCTTTGGAGGATGTTATTGAGTCGATTGAAGAATTAAAGCATTATCGTGAGCATTTTATTAAAATTTAAACAGGTCTGACATGAACTCATTAATTGCCGTTGCTTTTGGTGGCGCGGGTGGCGCGGTTCTGCGTTTCTTAGTGTCTTCTGGAGTTTATCAGTGGTTAGGTCGAGGGTTTCCCTACGGTACATTGGCTGTTAATATTATTGGTTCTTTTTTTATTGGCTTATTGACCGAGGCTTTAATTTTACAGCGTATCCCTATTAGCCTTGAATATCGCGCTGCGATTTTGGTTGGTTTTTTAGGTGCGTTCACGACATTTTCTACTTTTTCATTAGAAACTATTTATTTACTTGAACAAGGCAATATATCTAAGGCACTATTAAATATAGCGATTAGTATTTTTGCTTGTTTATTTGCAGTCTGGATAGGGCTGCTTATGGCAAGGTCATTATTTATGTATTCAGGCGGTGTTGCGCGCGGCACTGAATGGATGTTCCCGTATGCCTTGTTAGTAGTTAATGCGATAGGTATTTTTTTGATCGGTCTCATTGCGACTACCTTGATGCAGAAAGTCGATATTATTGAAGAGTATAAAGTCGCTATTGCTGTCATTTTGGTGGGAGTGTTTATTACTTTGTCTGGATTATATTTGATTTTGCATCTTATCGAGGGCGGATTTTCTATAAAAACACATGTAAATTTAATGCTAGGCGTATTTTTAGCGAATACTTTAGTTTGTGTGTTTTCTCTGTGGATAAGTTTATTGGTAGGTAAGCAATTATGAGTCAAAGGAAAATTACCATTGCGCGTGTTTATACCTTGGAAGGTCATGATCATTTAAATCAAACCTTGGAAATTTTACAGCACGAGAAAGTCGCCGGCGTCACAGTAACCAGAGGTATTGCTGGTATTGGTTCGACAGGAGAATTACATACTTCATCGTTATTGAGTTTATCCTTGGAATTACCGATTATTATTGAATTTCATGATGAGCCAGAAAAGGTAGAAAGTATCATTGTCACGCTTAAAGCTAAGTTAGACCTTAAGCATATTGTGAGTTGGCCTGCTACGGCGCATATTTAAAGCATAAGGAATAAAATTTGGCATCCTTCAATAAGAATTAAAAGTAGTTGACACTATGAAGGCGCATAACACGCCCGTCATTCCCGAGTTTTTTTATCGGGAATCCATTGTTAGGCCTAGATTCCGATTAAACACTTCGGGAATGACGGTGTATTTGCTCATTATAATTGTCAACTAGAATATGAAGGGTGCCTAAAATTCAATAATATCCGAAAGCACCGCCAGTCCTTCGGGGACTGGCGGTGCTTCATAACCTAAAGTTTCGGTTTTATTTAATGTGTATTTCTAAGAGATTATTTTTCATCCTAATTAAAAAAACTAAAAGGTAACAATTAACATGTTAGACCCGCAATTATTTAGATCAGATATTGAATCTGTGCAAGTACAATTAAAAAGACGAGCTATTGATTTCGATGCTGATTTTTATACTGATTTAGAAAATAAACGTAAAGCAATACAAGTTAAAACTCAAGAATTACAAAATGAACGTAATTCTCGCTCGAAAGCGATTGGTCAAGCGAAAGCAAAAGGCGAGGATGTGCAGCCTTTACTGGATCAAGTGCAGGGGTTTGGCGATCAATTGAAAGAGGCTGAGATTGAGCTTGCTGGTGTGCAGGCGAAAATGCAAGCTTTGATGGAGAGTTTACCTAATATTCTTGATGCTGCCGTGCCGGTAGGTAAAAGCGAAGATGATAATGTTGAAGTGAGTCGTTGGGGCGAGGCGCCCCAGTTTGATTTTGAAGTGAGGGATCATGTTGATTTAGGTGCATTACACAAAGGCATGGACTTTGAAGTAGCGGCTAAAATTACTAGCGCGCGTTTTGTTGCATTGAAAGGTAATATTGCTCGCCTGCAAAGAGCTTTGATTCAATTTATGCTAGATACACATGCTGATGATCACGGCTATGAAGAAACTTATGTGCCTTATATTGTTAATGCCGATAGTTTGTACGGTACGGGGCAATTACCTAAGTTTGCCGACGATTTATTTAAAGTAAGCTCTGACCCGGATTTATATTTAATTCCTACCGCTGAAGTGCCTGTGACTAACATCGTGCGCAATGAGATTGTTGATAATGCGGATATGCCAATGAAAATGGTCGCGCATACACCGTGTTTTCGTAGTGAGGCAGGTGCTTATGGTCGGGATGTGCGCGGTTTAATTCGTCAGCATCAGTTTGAAAAAGTTGAATTAGTGCAAGTGGTGAGAGCAAGCGAGTCTGATCAAGCGCATGAGGACTTAACATCACATGCTGAAGCTATATTGAAAAAGTTAAATTTACCGTACCGCAAGGTGTTGTTATGCGCAGGGGACACGGGTTTTTCTTCGGCTAAAACTTATGATTTAGAAGTTTGGTTGCCTGGTCAAGATACCTTTAGAGAAATTTCTTCGTGTAGTAATTTTAAAGATTTTCAAGCGCGTCGTTTAAAAGCGCGTTGGCGTAACCCTGAAACAGGTAAGCCGGAATTAGTGCATACTTTAAATGGTTCGGGTTTGGCCGCTGGCCGTACTTTAGTTGCTGTGATGGAAAATAATCAGACAGCAGAAGGTGATATTAATATTCCGGAAGCACTGCAGCCTTATATGGGCGGTTTAACGGTGATTAGCGTAGATAAATAAAAAGAGAAGATATGTTATGGCGCACACACGATAAAGGTGTCAGTTATTTTATTGACTGGCTTTGCTTTGTTCGAGGGTCACGTTAATGCACAGGATGGTGAAGCTAAAGCCTTGGATTTTTCTTTGCACTGGACGATGAAAAAGTACACTCCAGTTATTATTAAGCACAGAAAGGATGAAACATTAGATATTCGAGGCATTTTTGAATCTAAAGAGGAGGAGTTGGATATAGAGCTGGATGCTCATTTTGAATCGCCACATAAGGAAAATAAAGACCGAGAGGTTACACCAGATGGATTAGGTGTTGGTATTAAATTTGGAATTTAAGACATAAAAAAGCCCCTGTTACTACTAAAGTAACAGGGGCTTTTTTGTTGGAGCTATTGGTTTTTTATCTACCAGTAATAGTAAAGCCTACGCGACGGTTTTCTGCGCGTCCAGCTTCCGTATCATTAGTAGCAAGAGGAGTTGACTCACCAAAACCTTTAACGGTTATACGGTTAGCATCAATGCCTTTACTAACTAAATGATCTTTAACTGCTTGTGCTCTGCGTACTGATAAGCCTTGGTTGTAGCTAGCAGCGCCTCGGCTGTCAGTATGACCTTCAATTTGCACTGTCATGCTTGGGCTTACTTCCAAGATATGTACTGCATTGTCAAATAAGGAAGTATACTGTGCAGGGACTGTAGCTTTATCGAAGCCGAACTCAAGCTCATTAAATGACCAGCAACCTTGAGAGTTTACTTTAGCTCCTTTAGAGGTGCCAGGACATTTATCTCTGCTGTTAATAACGCCATCACCATCAGTATCATTATTAACTGTTGCGACGACAGGTGTCAGAACAGTTTTATCAAATAACATACCTTCAACAAATGAAGCGACTGCAGGGCTAGAGTTTAGTTCCGCAGCTGTTATACCAGTTCCACAGCCAGCAATAGCAGATAAGCCTTGTAAGAAAGCTTTGCCTTCTTGATTATCTTCGTTGCCAACCCAAACAGAGTAGACGCATAAACGATCACCAAATTTATCTTCTAAATCTTGTGTAGCAGTTAATGCTCTTGAAGATATTTGGTGGCCATCACTGATAACTAATAATGCAATATTGCCAGGTGCTTTGTCAAGATCAGTTGATGCTGCAGATAGTGCGTCTTCCATTGGAGATCCACCGCTAGCGCACTCTGCTTGGTCAAGGCTTGATTGAACGGCATTAGTTGAATAGCTGCTAATGTCTTGCACAAGATCATTTGAACAAAAGCCAAAACCAAAAGTACGCAAACCTGAAGAAAGTTTGATATTTTCTGGGATAGATTTATTGATGTTATGTAAAGTTTGCTTTTCTACATTAAATTTTGTATCACCTGAAGAATTGCCGTCATAAATTGCGTTAGTAGAAGAAGACGCATCTAAGACAACAAATAAAGTATCAGTTTTTTGTTTAAAATCAGCCGTTGAGCTGTTTTGTCCAACTGGATCAGCTGTAAAGCTTGGGTATGAGGTTGCTTGAGTTGCACAACCAGATAATAAAGCTAGACCTGTAATGGATACAGCAGGGATTATTATTTTCTTTAGCATATTTTCTTCCTAAAAACGTGAGAATAATACTCAATTTTAACAGTTTTATTTTTTTTTGAAAGCAACATTATAAAATGTGAGTTTTACATGGAATAATAGCTTGTAAATTAATTGGATGGGAGAAGGGTAATGAAAGTAGTACAAATAATAATAGCTAGTTGCTTATTAGTTATCAGTATGAATAGTTTTGCGGATGTTTTTTCTGATATAAAACAGCAAGCAGAGGGCGGGGATGCATTGGCACAAGCTAAAATAGGCGCGATGTATCAGTTAGGTCGAAACGGTGTAGATAAAGATGCGCAAGAATCAGCGAGCTGGATGCTGAAAGCTGCAAACCAAGACATGGTTGAGGCGCAGGTTTTTATGGCGGCGCTCTATGATCGAGGTTTAGGTGTTAAGCAGAATTATAATAAAGCAACCGAATGGTATGAAAAAGCAGCAAAACAAAAGCATGGGACGGCTCTGGCGATTTTAGGTCGGAATGAAGTAGCAAAGGGCGGTATAGCTTTTAATTATAAAAGTATGCGCCTAAGAGCATCGAAACAAATTCCTGTAGAATATTCCAAACGATTTTTAAGACAGAAATAAATATATAGAACTATGAGTGTAAAAACACGATTTGCCCCAAGCCCAACAGGTTACTTGCACGTAGGCGGTGCTCGTACTGCTTTATTTTCTTGGTTGCATGCAAAAAAGAATAACGGAACCTTTGTTTTGCGTATCGAAGATACTGATTTAGAGCGCTCAACACAAGCATCAGTAGATGCAATTTTAGAAGGTATGGAGTGGCTGGGTTTAGGTTATGAAGAAGGGCCTTTTTATCAAACGCATCGCTTCGATCGTTATAAAGAAATTATTCAGCAATTACTAGATCAAGGTGATGCTTATTATTGCTACTGCTCTAAAGAAGAGCTGGAAGCTTTGCGTGAACAACAAATGGCAGATAAAGAAAAGCCACGTTATAACGGTAAATGCCGTGAAATTTCTGAAGATAAAGCTGAATTAAATCGCGTCATTCGCTTTCGTAACCCTAACCAAGGTGAAGTGGTCATTGATGATCTAGTTAAGGGTAAGATTGTCGTTGCCAATAAAGAACTAGATGATTTAATTATTGCCCGTACGGATGGAACGCCAACGTATAACTTAACCGTTGTAGTTGATGATATGGATATGGGTATCACTCATGTAGTGCGCGGTGATGATCATGTTAATAATACGCCAAGACAAATAAATATTTTAAAAGCGCTAGGTGCAGAGCTGCCGCATTATGCTCATTTGCCGATGATCTTAGGTGATGATGGAGCTAGATTATCAAAGCGCCATGGTGCTGTTAGCGTAATGCAGTATCGTGATGAGGGTTATTTACCTGAAGCTCTATTAAATTATTTAGTCAGATTAGGTTGGTCGCATGGCGATCAAGAAATATTTAGCATAGAAGAGATGATTGAGCTGTTCGATCTGAGTCAGGTTAATGTTTCAGCTTCAGCATTCAATACTGAAAAACTATTATGGCTTAATCATCAATATATTATGAATAGTGAGCCTGAGCTGGTCGCTAAACATCTTGAGTGGCACATGCAGCAGCGCGGTATCGATGCTGCAACGCAAGGCCCTGCTCTGGTTGAGCTTGTTAAGGCGCAACGCGAGCGATGTAAAACATTGGTTGAGATGGCTGATGCCAGCCTGTATTTTTATCAAGATTTTACTGAATATGATGAAAAAGCAGCAAAGAAAAATTTTAAAGCAGATGCTATCGTGCCATTGCAGGCTTTATTAGATGCTTTTAATGGCGTGGTTGAGTGGGAAGGCGGCGCGTTACATGAAATAGTCTTGCAAACAGCCGAAGCTTTAGAGTTAAAATTAGGTAAAGTTGCACAACCCTTGCGTGTTGCAGTCTGTGGCGCAGGAATGTCACCTTCTATTGATGTGACTTTATCTTTATTGGGCAGAGAAAAGACTTTAACGCGTCTTGAAAAAGCAATAAATTATATAAAAGAAAAAAATAACTAGACACAGTTAGATTTCGGTATATAATAATGGAACTCAACTAAGGGGCCATAGCTCAATTGGGAGAGCGCAACACTGGCAGTGTTGAGGTCGGCGGTTCGATCCCGCCTGGCTCCACCAAGTTTTAGTTTGAAAAAGTTCAAGGTCCCCATCGTCTAGAGGCCTAGGACACCGCCCTTTCACGGCGGTAACGGGGGTTCGAACCCCCCTGGGGACGCCAATTTAAAACTCATAGGAATTGAGTTTTTCGGCTTGAAAAAGCTGTTTTATGTTACTTCGGAAAAATGATGGCAATATCATTTACATTAATAGTCTTAGTCCCCATCGTCTAGAGGCCTAGGACACCGCCC
>JAUVAA010000044.1 GCA_030591965.1 bacterium | reverse complement strand
TAAAGTATTTTAATTTAGTACACTGAAAATAATGGGATAACACAAGCAGCCTTCTAAGAGGGCTGCTATCTTCCCCCTTCAAGGGGGTAAATCAAAACCACCTTCTTAGAAGGTGGATATTTTTTTAAAGAGTTTCATATTTAGGTCGCTAAAAAAGCATCGTTTAATTCTCTTAAACCCTTTGATGTTGAGTGTTCGAGGGAATAGATGTTGTGTATGAGGATATTGATTTATATTAAAATTAATAACTTTGATGTAGGTCACAATAATAAACCCATTACCTCTATTTTTTTTATTATTTCCTGTATCATTCTACGGATTGAAAAACTACTTTTGGAGAGATATATGGCGAGTGTGTTAGCGGTTGATGATTCAGCATCAATGAGACAAATGGTTGCTTTTACCTTAAAAGGTGCCGGCTACACGGTTGTTGAGGCTGTCGATGGCGTCGATGCGCTTAATAAAGCAAAGATGCAAAAGTTTGACTGTGTAGTGACTGATGTGAATATGCCTAATATGGATGGAATCACATTGATTAAAGAGTTAAGAGCCTTACCTAATTATAAGTTTGTGCCTATGTTAATGCTGACTACAGAATCTGGTATGGATAAAAAACAACAAGGTAAAGCAGCAGGAGCAACAGGTTGGATTGTTAAACCTTTTAATCCAGATCAATTATTAAAAACTATAAAGAAAGTTTTAGGTTAGTCGATAAGAAGATAAGTTTTGGTTTTTAACTCTCAAAGCTTAATGGGTAAATGTTGATTTTATAGTGGTATAAACGGCTAAGATCGGCTGGTATTTTTTACTTAATTTAAAGTATACAGGTTATTCAATGTCAATTGATATGGCACAGTTTCACCAAGTTTTCTTCGAAGAAAGTTTTGAAGGCTTGGACATTATGGAGTCAGGGTTATTAAACCTGGATATGGGAGATGTTGATTCTGAGGTCATTAATACAATTTTCAGAGCAGCCCATTCAATAAAAGGGGGTAGCGGAACCTTTGGTTTTAGCGCCGTATCGAATTATACCCATGTAATGGAAACGCTCTTGGATGAGATGCGTGATGGACGCAGACAAGTTACTCAGTCAGCGGTTGATGTTTTACTGGGCTCGGTTGATTGCTTGCGTGAAATGCTGTCAGCCATACAAGATAAAAATGAGATTGATGACGTCAGTGTTGCAGAGCATAAGAAAGCTTTAGAGATTGAATTAAATGGCAAGCAAGCAAATTCACAAGTCGCCGATGTTGAAATTCCTGAACAAGCAGCCAATGAAATAACAGCAATTCCTAATGACTCTAGCGAGAGTGGTTGGAAAATTTCTTTTTGCCCTCATGCGGATTTACTGAAAACTGGTAATGATCCTGTGCGTATGTTTCGTGAATTATCGGAACTAGGTGATTTAGAGGTTATTGTTGATTTGCAAGGTGTTCCGCCGCTCTTTGATTTAGATCCTGAAGAGTGTCATTTATCATGGACTTTAATCCTGAAAGGAAGTGTTCAAAGAGAAGAGATAGATGATATTTTTGATTGGGTTGAAGATGAATGTGATTTATCGATTCAATTATTAAATCCAGTTGAAGAGCCTATAAATATTGTATCAACTGAGTCGCCAAATATAGTTACACAAAGCAATCCAACTCCCCTCCCAACAACGGAAAATCAGAAAAGCATAGCGCCTAAGAGTGGTTCCTCGATAATAGCTAAGCCCCTCAAGGCCGACGAGAAAAAAGCCAAATCTACCCCTGCTGCTTCAACTTCAATTCGAGTCGATACCGGAAAAATAGATACACTAATCAATATGGTTGGTGAGCTAGTTATTACTCAGTCTATGTTGAGTTTAGTTGGCGAAGATTTCACCTCAGATAAAATCGATCAATTAAAAAATGGCTTAGTGCAGTTAGAGCGGCACACCCGCGAATTGCAAGAAAGTGTTATGAATATCCGCATGTTGCCGATTAGTTTTGTATTCAGCCGTTTTCCTCGGCTAGTACATGATTTAAGCAGTAAGTTGGATAAAAAAATTGAGTTAAAGTTAGTTGGGGAGCATACAGAAGTTGATAAAACAGTTATTGAACTCATTAGTGATCCTCTAGTTCATTTAGTACGCAATAGCTTGGATCATGGTATTGAAATGCCGGCAGATCGAATTGCTGCAGGTAAGCCTGAAATGGGCACGATAACCTTAGAGGCCTATCACCGCGGTGGTAATATTGTTATCGAAGTTAAAGATGATGGAAAAGGGCTCAATAAAGATTTTTTACGTAATAAAGCAATAGAAAAAGGTCTTTTAGATCCGGATACCGTACTTACTGATAAACAGTGCTATGAACTGATTTTTATGGCCGGATTTTCAACCGCAGAAAAAGTAACTGATGTCTCAGGGCGTGGTGTAGGTATGGATGTTGTGCGTAGAAATATTCAGTCTTTAGGTGGCAATATTGAGATTACATCTGAATTGGGTTTCGGGTCTACAATATTGATTAACTTACCTCTCACTTTAGCGATACTAGATGGTCAGTCTATTGCAGTGGGGGATGAAACTTTTATTGTGCCACTTGGGTCTATTGTAGAGTCAATTAAAATTAGCGATAAAATGGTCAATCGTGTTGCAGGTAAAGGTGAAACATTTCGCTTACGGGATGAATATTTACCGATTGTGCGGATACATAATGTTTTTAACGTTGAATCAGCTAAAGCAACTAAGTTAACAGAAGGCTTAATAGTTGTTGTTGATGGGCAAGGTGTGAGGTGTGGATTATTTGTCGATGATTTATTAGGGCAACAACAAGTTGTGATTAAATCCTTAGAGGCAAATTATCGGCGTGTGGAGGGAGTATCAAGTGCAACTATACTAGGTGATGGTTCTGTTGCACTGATTTTGGATATTCCCGGTTTAGTACGTTTATCAAATCAGTAGTACGGAATAGTTATGGCTCAAGAAACTGATACACAAGAAGTAGAAGGAACTAAGCTTGAAAGCTCTATGCAGTTTTTAAGTTTTACTTTGGGTGAAGAAGAATATGGCGTTGATATATTAAGTGTCCAAGAAATACGTAGTTGGGAACCTGTTTCCAGAATACCTAATGTACCAAGTTATGAAAAAGGAGTGGTGAATTTACGGGGCGCTATTGTTCCGATTATTGATTTACGAGAAAGATTTAACCTTCAACATTCTGAATATACTAACTTAACCGTTGTTGTGGTTTTACAGACAATTTTGAAAGGTAGAAGTCGTACTATGGGGCTCGTGGTTGATTCTGTTTCTGATGTCAATAATATAGATGCACAATTGATTCAAAGTGCTCCTGATTTTGGTACTAAAGTCAGTACCGAATTTATTAGTGGGCTAGCGTTGGTTGATGAACGGATGCTGATATTACTTGATGTTAAAAAATTACTTAAATTAGATGGCGAGGATGATGCTGAAGAGGATGATGATGAAAGTTGAAATGCTTAAAGTAACAAAGTTGATTTGTAAGGAGAATGCATAATGAAAGTCAACATGCCTGTGACTGATAATGAGGTCATGATGAAAGAGGGGACTATTTTAGTCACGCGTACTAATTTAAAAGGGATTATTACTTACGCTAATGATGCGTTTGTCGAAATCAGTGGTTTTTCTTACAATGAATTAGTTGGTAAAAATCACAATATAGTACGGCATCCGGATATGCCAGCCGTTGCTTTTCAGGATTTATGGGAGTCTGTTAAAGCGCTAAGGCCTTGGACTCAATTGGTTAAAAATCGAACTAAAGCGGGTGATTATTATTGGGTAGAAGCTCATGTCACGCCTGTTTATAAGCAAGGTATTCCTGTTGAATACCTTTCGGTGCGTTATGCACCTAGTCGCGCACAGGTCAATGAAGCAGAAACTCTATACCGGGAATTAAATGCCAGTCGCGCGACGACGATTAGACCCGTTGGGTTAGCAAAAGCGATTCAGGCAATTAAAGAAATACCGATCAATAAAAAAGCGGGACTTACTGTAGGAGCCTTTTTATTGCCTAATATTTTTTTAATGAAGCAGTTTTTTGATGCCCAACAAATATTGCCGCTTGCAATAGTCGCTTTGCTATCTGCTTTAGGACTTGTCTTAGGGTATAGGTTAGTGCGTGATGTAATGGGCTCCTTAGTTAAAGCGACTAATTTCTGTTACCAAATGACGGATGATAATTTTAGAAATAAGATGGATATAGATCGAAATGATAAAATCGGAAATTTCTACCGTGCTCTGTATGGTATGCAGGTTAAATTGAATGCAGATATGGCTTATGTTAAGCAAGTGGGTAGTGAGTCTTTGCGTATTAAACAAGCCTTAGATAATGTTAGCTCTTGCGTGATGGTAGCGAATACTAATCTGGAAATCATTTATATGAATGATACTGTGAAAAGTATGTTTAAAAAGGCTGAGAAAGATATACAGCAGCAATTACCCAATTTTGATGCAGATAAGCTTTTAGGGGCTAATATTGATCAGTTTCATAAGAATCCTGCGCATCAACGAGGCATGATTCCTAATTTACAAGGAACTTTGAAATCTGAATTAGTGATTGGTTCACGGTATATGAATTTTGTTGCTAATCCTGTCTTAGATGTAAGTGGTAGCCGAATCGGAACTGTAGTTGAATGGTTGGATCGAACTCTAGAAGTTAAGATTGAAAAGGAAATTGAAAATTTAGTTGAAGGTGTTAAAGCTGGTAATTTATCTGGCCGAATTGAAATGGCGGATAAAGACGGCTTCTTTGAAAAGTTAAGTCAGGGAATTAATGACTTAACAGATGGAATTGAGGGTGTTTTCTCTGATATTAATAATTCAATGCACAGTATGGCAAGTGGTGATTTATCAAAAAAAATCAATAATGACTATGACGGTGTTTATGGCGATTGTAAACATAGCATTAATACTACTATTGATAAGTTTGCTGATATTGTGGGTCAAATTAGAGAGTCTGCAGATTTTATTAATAACGCATCACAAGAGATTGCTAGTGGAAACAATAACCTATCTGAACGTGTAGAAACGCAAGCTTCTAGTTTACAAGAGACTGCGTCAAGCATGGAAGAGCTGACCAGTACCGTTAAAAATAATGCAGATAATGCACAGCAAGCTAATCAAGTAGCCGGTAGTGCAAGAAGCCTTGCAGAAAAAGGGGGGGAAGTTGTAACATCCGCTGTGAATGCCATGGCTGAAATTAATGAAAGTAGTAATAAAATTGCTGAAATCATTGGTGTTATTGATGAAATTGCTTTCCAGACCAATTTACTTGCGTTAAATGCTTCGGTAGAAGCGGCAAGAGCAGGGGAGCAAGGTCGTGGTTTTTCTGTCGTTGCAACTGAAGTACGTAATTTAGCGCAACGCAGTGCAACAGCCGCGCGTGAGAGTAAAGAGCTTATTCAAACTAGCATACAAAGAGTTCGTGCAGGAACTGAGTTTGTTAATGAAACCGGAGCCTCACTAAGTGAAATTGTTGGTGGTGTGAAAAAAGTAGGAGATATTATTTCTGAGATTGCTGCTGCCAGTGTTGAGCAGTCTCAAGGAATTGAGCAAGTTAACCAAGCGGTTTCGCAAATGGATGAAATCACTCAGCAAAATGCAGCTTTAGCAGAAGAAGCGTCTGCGGCGAGTGTATCCATGAGTGATCAATCGACTAATATGATTAATTTATTGCAATTCTTTAGCTCAAATAGTTCGTCTGCCGATATTTATAATGCAGCGCCTAGTGTACGGGTTGCTCCTGTTTCGCCACGACCAGTGCAGCACGCGCCTAGTAAACCACAAGCACAATCCACACCAAGTAAAGCATTCGTTGCAACTAGTTCGGATGATGAATGGGATGAGTTTTAAGCGGTGATTTACTAATATCCTTTATTTTTTAATATAACTACAACTAAATAGGATGGACTTCAGAGTCTGTCCTATTTATTAACTGCAATTATTCTGTAATTGATTTTTGACTGTTGTAAAAGAGTAATTTTGTAAACCGTATATTTCACAAAGCGAAATATACAGCTAATGATTAGGAAGTAATATGGCTAACGACGCTATGGGTAATCAATCGAGTTTGAATGCACAGTATTTGACTTTTGATTTAGCAGGAGAAATGTATGGCGTCGAAATCTTGAAAGTACAAGAAATTCGAGGTTGGGAAAAGGTACGTAAAATCCCGAGTACGCCAGACTATGTTAAGGGGGCGTTAAATTTACGTGGGGAAGTTGTTCCCATCGTTGATTTACGTGTGCGCTTTGCGATGGAAAGTAGTGAGTTTACTCCTGTTACAGTGGTGATTGTTTTGTGTGTTGAGTCAAAACAGGGGGCTAATATTATAGGTATTGTGGCTGACTCTGTCTCTGATGTTTTAGATATTAAACTAGCAGATATAAAAGAAAAACCAAATCTAGGTAGTAAAATTGATACTCAATACATGCGTGGTATTTACGTTTATAAACAAAATATGATTATGCTTTTAGATGTTGATAAATTGCTTAATCCTGATGAGTTTGAAGGCATACCAGGTTTGTTATGAGTGTTAGGGTTGTTGCTATTATTAATCAAAAAGGAGGCGTTGGTAAAACAACAACTTCGACTAATTTAACGCATGCTTTAGCCAAAAAAGGCTATAAAGTAACGGTTATTGATTTAGACCCACAAGGGCATTTAGCTGTCTCCTTTGGAGTAACATCGATGCAAATTAGCGGTATTGATTCGGTAATGCTAGATGAGAAAAATATTGAGCAACAAGTCATTGCGGCGCGTGATAATTTACAGCTTATTGTCGCTGGGCCGCGGTTACAAGAGATTGAACAGTTGACCGATGGTGGTGCAAAGCGTGGTGATTTGTTGCGTAAAGCCTTACATGAGAATTTACAGGATCAAGACTTTGTTTTTGTTGATTGCCCACCTTCTTCAGGCGTGTTAGTCGCTAATGCATTATTTGCTGCGGATGAGATTTTAATTCCGATGACGAGCGATTTTTTAGCATTACAAGGTTTGTCACATTTAGTCGGTACTTTAAATCGCTTTGAGAGTGCTTTAAAGAAAAAATATAAAATTTCATTGGTTATGGCTAGATATGTAACGAGGAGACGCATATCTAAGGAAGTGTTAAATACGATGTTAAAACATTTCCCTAAACAAGTCCTAGAAACAGTGATCAGAGAGTCCTCTGTATTAGCTGAGTGTCCTAGTTCTGGTAAAACAATTTTGGAGTATCGACCCAGAAGTCGTTCAGCACAAGATTTTCGTGACTTAGCTGACGCTTTTCTTGAAGATAAGGTAATGTAAATGACGACAAAAGGTAGTGAAAGCTTAATTGGTTTTGATCCACTTGCTTGGATCAATGACGATGATGAAACGCCTGCTCAAGAAGAATCTTCGGTGGAGCAGGTTGATGAAATTAGCAGTAAAGTAGCGGATGAGTCAGGCCCTACTGAGGAATTAAGAAGTCAGGAGTCATTAAATGAACCGGAAATTACTGAGTTGATAGATAATTCAAAAATCATTTTAGAAGATACGCTAAATATTAATACTGTTTTGGAGCTGCACGGTAAATTAATGCAAGCCTTAAAGGATAATGATAGTTTAGAAATTGATGCAGCAAATGTTAATAATATTGATACTGCGAGTTTGCAATTGTTAGTTGTCTTAAAGCAGGAGGCCTTTAAGTTAGGCAAAGATATTGTTTTTGATTTCCCCTCGGATAGGTTTATAGAGGCGGCAGAATTGCTAGGTATCGATAATATGCTAGGTGTTGATCAGTCAGCAGCTGGTTTTTTCTAAATAGCTCACCGTATAAAAAGGATAAATACCGATGGAAAAGCAGCGTGAGTTTGAATATACCAGAGCAGATTTTGAGGTACTGAGAACAATATCAAATAGTCATTCTGGCATTATTGTTACAGATGATAAGTTTGATATGTTTTATTCTCGCTTATCAAGGCGGGTAAGAATGCTAGGACTAAAGAATTTTCAGGAATATTGTCAGTATTTGCAAAGCAATGAAGAGACTGAATTTACAGAGTTTATTAATGCGATTACGACAAATTTAACCGCTTTTTTTCGTGAAAATCATCACTTCGAATATGTAAAAAATACTATTATCCCTGAATTACTAAAACGTAATCATGCTAGCCGAGAAATTAAAGTATGGTCTGCAGGTTGTTCGACAGGTGAAGAACCTTATTCTATAGCCATGACATTATTGGAAAATATTCCTACAGGGTGGAATATTAAGATTTTGGCTACAGATTTAGATACCAATGTTTTGCAAACAGCAGCAACAGGCGTTTATGGTGATGATCGCGTCAGCGGATTATCAACAGAGCGCTTAAAAAAATGGTTCAAAAAAGGCAGTGGCGGGAATGCAAATAAAGTCAAAGTGAAATCTGAACTGCAAGAAAGTATTCGTTTTAAACAACTTAATTTGATGAATGAATGGCCGATGAAAGGCCATTTCGACTTTATTTTTTGCCGTAATGTGATTATTTATTTTGACCGAGATACTAAAGGAAAATTAGTTAATCGCTATAGCTCATTATTGGCCACAGGTTCGCATTTATTAATCGGTCATTCGGAGTCTCTACATCAAATCGAGACGGATTTTGATCTAATAGGTAATACTATTTACCGTAAAATGAGATAAAACCATATAATATGCATGGAAATATACTTTCCCCTTCAGTTGAAGGGTTTGAGGCAATAAAGCGTTACTGGGATAAACAGAATAATACAGTTGCGGTGAAATTGTTACCCGGTGAATATTATGTCACTAAAGAAAATGAACTTATTACCACTGTCCTAGGTTCTTGTATCTCTGCTTGTGTGCGTGACCCTATTTCTGGCATAGGAGGTATGAATCATTTCATGTTGCCTGAAACAACTAAGAATCGTTTGCGAGACGGTGTTGAGGCCGTCGTTGGTAATGCCACACGTTATGGAAATTACGCTATGGAGCATTTAATTAATACCATATTATCTAATGGTGGTAAGCGAAAAAATCTTGAAGTTAAGTTATTTGGTGGTGGCAAAATTATTCCAACAATGAGTGATGTGGGAGCAAGGAATATAGAGTTTGTACTAGACTATATAGATGCTGAAGCTTTACGTTTACTTGCGCAAGATTTAGGCGATATTTATCCGCGTAAGGTTAATTTTTATCCTATGACGGGTAAAGTGAAAATGAAAAAAATTCAAGATATACATAATGAAACGCTTGCGATTAGAGAAACGCGATATGGAAATAGTATTAAAGATATGCCGGTTGAAAGTGAAATTGAGTTATTTTAAGGATCTCTTATAAATGGAAAAAATACGCTTATTAATTATTGATGATTCCGCCCTTATTCGCACTATGTTGACCAAAATATTTGAGTCTTCAGATGCGATTGAGGTTGTTGGCACTGCTGCAGATCCTATTATCGCCAGAGATAAGATTAAGAAACTAAAGCCTGATGTTTTAACTTTAGATATTGAAATGCCGCGTATGGATGGGCTGACTTTTTTGCGTAATTTAATGCGCTTAAGGCCGATGCCGGTAATTATGATTTCTACTGTAACTGAAAAAGGCGCTGCGGTGACTTTAGACGCGCTCGCTATTGGTGCGGTGGATTTTGTTGCTAAGCCTAAAGTCGATGTAGCGAATACATTACAGACCTATGCGGATGATTTAATAGAAAAGGTTAAAGCCGCCGCTAAAGTAAACTTTCGTTCGGAAGCGAGCTCCGTGAATAAACAAACTAGTCATATAACGGTAGCAGAAATTACTGCAAAATTAAGCGCAGATGCTGTTATACAGTCTGCTACACCGAAAAAACATTTTGCTAGGACGGATAAAATTATTGCTTTAGGTTCTTCAACAGGGGGAACAGAAGCAGTTAAGGTTGTCGTAAGAGGACTGCCGAGAACGACCCCCGCTATTGTTATTTCTCAGCATTTACCGGTTGCCTTTAGTGCGTCTTTTGCTAAACATGTTAATGAGGTAACAGAAATGAAGGCTTGTGTAGCTGAAGAGGGTCAAGTAATTAGGCCTGGGCATATCTATATTGCGCCAGGCGATAAGCATTTATTAATCGTCAGAAGTGGTGCGCGTTATGTTTGTCAATTAAATGATGGGCCACTAGTCAACAGGCATAAGCCTTCTGTGGAAGTAATGTTTCGTTCAGTTGCGCAAAATGTCGGTAGTAATGCCATTGGTGTCATGCTAACGGGTATGGGCGGTGATGGTGCTGTGGCCATGAAAGAAATGCGTGATGCCGGATCAACAAATATTATTCAAGATGAAGCCAGTAGTGTCGTATGGGGTATGCCCGGCGAAGCTTATCGCCAAGGTGCGGGGCATTATGTGCAGCCTCTCGATCAAGTTGCTGCGCAAATACTTGCTTTAGTTAAATAATCTGGAAATTAAAATGTCGCTTTTTTTGAAAAGAATAGTTTGGCCTTTTTTGTTTACAGTAGGTGCTTTGTTTTTACCGCTATTTTTTTCGATAGAAACTTTATATTGGATTGTTATTCCAAGTTTGTTTGGGCTTTGTGGTGTGGTTGTTTATCAAACTCAGCAAGCTAATTTTATAGAGGCTCAAGAGCTTGAGGGTGCAAACTCTTCAATAGAGGCTCCTATTAATCAGTATTTACAAACGTTACATAGCTGTACTGAACAAGAAATTATTGATTTTTCTAGTGAACTAGAGCAAGTAAAGCAAGTTGTTTCTGATGCAGTTTTAACCATGTCTAATAGCTTTACTGAAATGCATAACCTCTCAGTTCAGCAAGCAAGTGCTATGCACTCATTAGTGAATAACCTAGATGGAACCTCTGTTGAAGGGAGCGGTAAAAAAGCGATAAACTTTCAACAATTTGCAGAAGAAACTGATGGTGTTTTAGCGTATTTTATTGAACATATTTTGGAGGTTAGTAAGCAAAGCATGGAAATGGTTGCTGTGGTCAGTGATGTCGATGAGCATATGCAGAAGATCGGCATATTGCTAGCTGATGTACAAGGCATTGCTGACCAAACAAACTTATTGGCGCTGAATGCGGCTATTGAAGCAGCAAGAGCGGGTGAAGCAGGACGTGGCTTTGCGGTGGTTGCTGATGAGGTGAGAAGTTTATCTAAACATTCGGATAAGTTTAGTGAAGAAATCAAGAAGGTAGTCGGTGAATCTCGAGCAAATATTAATAATGCGAAGCAAATGATTGAAAAGATGGCGT
Organism: bacterium; assembly: GCA_030591965.1. Lineage (GTDB taxonomy): Bacteria > Pseudomonadota > Gammaproteobacteria > Methylococcales > Methylomonadaceae > Methyloprofundus. Next base: position 6,340 of record JAUVAA010000044.1, on the reverse strand, counting down.
CGAGAGATATGAATGTAGCCATTACTTCTAAATCGCATATTGATGAGATGATGAGCGATATAGGAATAATGAATGCAAATATCTCAGTGCAATTAACCCAAGTTTCTGGTCTTTCTGGGCAAATGGAGCAAGCTGTTGGTAGTGCTATTCGTGCCTTGCAGTTTGAAGATATGACACGTCAGCAAATTGAATTTTTACAAAGCAATGCGCATCATTTTCAAGCTTTGAGTGACGAGGTTAAAATTGGCTTAGGAAGCTTTAAAATATCCGATATCGCTATGCAAAAAAATGAATTAGAAGCTGGTGTGCAGCGATTTAAAGGTATGCAGACGCAATGGAAAATAAAAGAAAAGAAAGCTGTAGTACAGAATACTATGGAAGAAGGTGAGATTGATCTATTTTAAGTTTTATATGTTTTTTTGGGCATCCTTCATATTCTAGTTGACAATTATAATGACCAAATACGCCCGTCATTCCCGATAAAAGAACTCGGGAATGACGGGCGTATCATGCGCCTTCATAGTGTCAACTACTTTTAACTCTTATTGAAGGATGCCTTTTCTATTGCTAGAGCAATGTAATTGAGTAATTAATATTTCAGGAATACGACATGACAGTTGAAGTTTTTTTAAATACAAGTAGTAACGAATTACAAGTTAAGGTTGCAGGGCGTTTTGACTTTAGCGTGCACCAAGATTTTCGAAAACTATCAGAAGAAGCAGCAAAGGGGGTTAGCTCGATTAGTATCGACTTAGGAAGAACAGAGTATGTGGATAGTTCTGCTTTAGGCATGCTCTTAGTTTTGCGTGATAAAGTGGGAAATCAACAAAGTGCGATAAAAATCATCAATGCTCGTCCTGACGTTAAAAAAATATTAACCATTGCCAACTTTGATAAGTTATTTACGGTACTGTAAATCAAAAATGGTGAAATCTAATGATAGTTAATATAGAAGCGCAACATAAAAAATCAAAAATTTTAGTCGCGGACGATAGTAATCTGCAGCGCTTAATGTTAGCTGAAATATTTGTTCAAGCAGGGCATGAAGTTTTTTTAGCTGAAAATGGTGAAGAGGCAGTTCATATTTTTAAAAATGAAGCGCCTGATTTAGTCGTTTTAGATATTTTTATGCCCAAAATGGATGGTATTGATGCGGCAACTGAAATACAGAAAGTTTTAGGCAATAAGTATGTACCGATTGTTTTTATTACCGGTTCTGATAATGATGCTCAATTGCAACGCTGTATAGAGGTGGGGGCTGATGATTTTGTTTATAAGCCTTTTAATACGTTGGTATTAAAAGCAAAAATAAACTCTTTGTTGCGAGTTCAACAGCTTTATCAGCAGCAATACAGTCAAAAACAGCAGCTTTTAGAATATCAGCAGCAAGCAGTCCAAGAGCAAGAAATTGCTGCGACATTGTATAAAAACATTGTGCATGCCGGGTTTTATGACACCCCAGAAGTGAAATATCGATTGTCACCCATGGCTTTGTTTAATGGCGATATATTTTTGGTAGCTAAAACGCCAGGTAATCAACTTTATGCTTTATTAGGGGATTTTACAGGGCATGGACTGGCTGCTTCTGTTGGCGCAGGGCCTGCGGCAGAGATTTTTCATGGTATGGCAGAAAAAGGCTTTGGCATTAGCGAAATTATTATTGAAATTAATCGTAAAATGCATAAGCTATTGCCGGTTAATATGTTTTTAGCGGCCACGATTGTAGCTTTTTTTCCTGATACGGGCTCAATAAGCCTTATAACTTGTGGTTTACCGGACCATTATTTATTTAATCGTACGAGCAAACAATTGCAGGTTATCGTTTCAAAGAATTTACCTTTAGGTATTATTGATAGCTTCGAGCCAGATGTGCAAACCCTACCCATTAGCAAAGAAAATTTTTTATATTTATTCACTGACGGTGTTATTGAGGCAGAAAATACCTTAGGCGAGCAATTTGATGCACCGGGTGTTATTCATAGTATTGAAAATAATGTCCATGGCTATAAGGCAGTTTTAAGCGCATTAGATACACATACTAAAGACAGGGAGCAGCAAGATGATATTACTTTTGTTGAGTTAGACTGTAATATTTCAGATGCTCAATGGATGCAAGCCACTGCTAAGAAAGTTCATAAAAAATTAGTGGCGCTTTCTTGGAAGAACTCTATGGAATTTCATAGCTCTACCTTGCGACATATTAACCCAGTTCCTATGGTCATTAATTCGATTATGGAAATTCAAGGCTTTATTGAACACCGTGAGGCTATTTTTCTAATTGTCACTGAATTATTTGCTAATGCTTTAGAGCACGGCTTATTAGGGTTGGACTCCAAAATAAAACAAAGCTCTGAAGGCTTTATGCAATACTATAGCGCTCGCGAAGAGAGGCTGGCGCAATTAAGTGACGGTTACATAAAGATGAGTTTTAATCACCAGCCTACTGATGCTGGTGGAAAATTAATCATTAAAATGCAAGATTCTGGGCAAGGTTTTGATTTTTCAAATGTATCATCAGACTTAGAGCAGAATGAGCAAAGCTTTGGGCGAGGAATAAGTCTCTTACTTAACTTATGTAAGGAAGTTGAATACAGTGGTAATGGTAATCGTGTGAAAGCTGTCTACGAGTGGACAGCGTAAAAGTAAAACGATGGTTTTTTATAGGCAAACATGCTGGATTAATTAATGAATAAACCGAATCATGCAAAATCTAAATTTGTAGCAGTTGCTTCTATTGCAGCTGAGTTAAGTGCCGTTATGGATGTGGCAAAAGAAATTTCATTAGCTGCAGCTAATGCTAAAGCCATTGCTTTTAGAGCGGGTGAAAAGGCAAAAGGATTCCAGCCCATTACTGATTTTATTAATGAGCTCGCTAAAGAAACAATTGAACTAGTGAATGATATTAACGAACATGCATTGCTGTTATATCAAATGACTGTTGATGAACATCGCATGACCGATGCATGTCTTTCTTTTGAAAAAGTAGCTAAATTGGCTGAAGGCGCGCCTTATGAAAGGTCTTTAGATAAGTCAGTGGAATTAGCTCAGCAGCGTATGCAGCTTTGTCGCGCTCAATTTAGAATTCACGTTAATCAGCTTTTAGATCAACTCGAAGGAGTAATGCACCCTGCTAGGGCTGCACGCGTTATTGCGGCTAATTCAAGGATTGAAGCTTCGCAAGCTGGAGAGTATCTACAAAGTTTACAAGCCGTGGCAGAAAGTGTCGATAATGCGGCACAAGTTATTCATGATAATGTGCAGCGTTGTCGCAGTGCATTATCCATTCTTAATATTGCAGAATAGTTGCTAAAAGAGGCATTATTTACTATGAAAATGACTAAAATTTACGATGGATCGTACCAATGGATTATGTATGGACGGGATGAGAATAAACGCAGTAATATCATTGATACCAATCAATATATTATTAGAACGGCAAATCGTTGCTTAATACTTGACCCCGGCGGTGTAGAGTTATTTGCGCCGATGTTAGCTGCGGTACTTCACCATGCGCCAGTGGAAGAGATCACCGATTTATTTGCTTCGCATCAAGATCCAGATATTATTTCATCTTTAGGGCTTTGGGATCAGGCTTTGCCCCATGCTAAATTGCATGCGCCGGCATTATGGGAAGGTTTTTTGCGTCATTTTGGTTGTGAAACCATTGAATATGTGGGTATTCCTGATAATGGTGGCGTTATTCAGTTGGATGGTGCTGAGCTTAAAATTATTCCTGCTCATTATTTACATTCTTCGGCTAATTTTCATATCTATGATCCGAAAGCGAAAATATTAATGTCAGGTGATGTGGGAGCTGCATTAGAAGAAGATGGGTCACCCGTGTTTGTCGATGATTTTAATGCCCATGTAGAAAAAATGCGCTTTTTTCATCAACGCTGGATGCCTTCTAATCAGGCGAAACGTGACTGGATTGACCGCGTACGTAAGCTTGATATTGATATTATGGCACCGCAACATGGACGCATATTTAGAGGCGATGATGTGAAACGCTTTTTAGATTGGTTTGAGTCACTTCAAGTTGGTATTGCTGTTTAATTTTCTGTAGGGCGGACTTTAGTCCGACTACCTTGCGTAATGTCATCTCTTAACGGACTATAAAGTCCGCCCTCCCTAATCAAAATGTACTAATTCATACGGTAAGCTTGGCTCGCGCCCAGCAATCATATCACTTAAAAAAGCCCAGAAAACATCCCCTGAAGGTGGGCATCCAGGTAAGTAATAATCAACCTTCACAATCTCATGGATTGGGTGTACTTTATCTAGCAGTAAAGGTAATTCAGGGTCGCTGGGGATTTGTGCATTTTCGACCCCAAGACCATTGATATAAGATTCATTTAGACAGTCTTCAACGTCAAAGTGATTACGCATGGCAGGTAAGCCGCCATTAATCGCACAAGCGCCGACTGCGACCAGAATTTTACAGTTTTTACGAAACTCACGTAGTGTATGAACATTTTCTGAATTACACACGCCGCCTTCAATTAAACCTATATCGCAAGGGCCGCAATGTTCTATATCGGTTAAGGGTGAGCGATCAAATTCAACATGTTGTGCTAATTCCAACATGCGTTCATCAATATCTAAAAAAGACATATGACAACCAAAACAACCGGCTAATGAGGTTGTGGCAACTTTAAATTTTTTGGCCATGTTATTTGTGCTCCTTAGCTAAAGCGACTTCATCAATTTGTTGATGATCGTAAATACGTTGTCCGATAGGTACTTGATAGCCGGTGCGTTTAATTAAAATAGCCCCCGTTGGGCAAATATGAGCAGCGCAATCATTAAGCTCAATACCACTGTCTTTTAGTTGCCCGCTTTTAGAGTTGACGATCAGGTGTTTATTAACACCTCGACCACTGATAGAAAACACGTCTTTGCCATCTTTTTCCCGACTGGCGCGCACGCATAAATTACAAAAAATACAGCGGTCATGGTCGATTAAAATATCTGGATGTGAGGCGTCCATTTCGCGTTTGGCAAAAAAATGCGGGAAATGATTGTCGTGCATATCCAAATGATAGGCGACTGCTTGAAGTTGGCAGTTGCCAGTTTTTTCACAAGAAGGACAGAAATGATTGCCTTCGACAAATAACATTTGAGTGATTCTTTTTCGGTCTTTCTCTAATTCATTGCTTTTGTTTATGATGTCCTGTCCTTCAGATGCAGGAAAGGTGCAAGCTGAGCAATTTCGGCCGTTGACTTTTACTGTACATAATTTACAGCTGCCATGTGGCGTGTAGTCTGGGTTGTGGCATAAATGTGGGATATAAACATTAGCTTCTATCGCCGCATCCATAATTGTTTGACCATCTTGGAATGGAATTTCTTGGCCATCAATGGTGATTGTTTTGCTCATGATTAATCCTCTTCCACTTGTGCTAAATGTGCGCCGGCATCATCACGATTGGCTAAGCGTCTTGCCGTTGCCAGTGATGCATCTAAATCAAAGCCTGGTTCATAACTAATTGTCTTGAGTTTCTTTTCGTATAATTCTGGGTAACGTTGCAAAGTCGATAAAATTGGGTTTGCAGCTGTTTGCCCTAAACCGCAATGGCTGTTGTTATTGACTAATTGACAGAGCTCCTCTAAAGCCGCTACATCGCCAGCTGAGCCATGACCATCAACAATTTTATCTAATTGTTTTTTTAATAAAGCGGTGCCAACACGGCAGGGGGTACAAAAGCCACAGCTTTCATGAGCAAAGAAATGAGTGAAATTTTTAACCATATCTAGGATATTACGTGATTGATTAAAAATAATAAATGATCCGCCTGTTGCTAAGTCTTCAAAGGCTAACACGCGATCTAATTCTTGTGCGCTGATAAAAGTTCCTGAAGGGCCGCCGACTTGAACACCGAATACATCATATGCTCCACAGTCCTGTAATACTTGAGCTATGCTGGTACCAAAAGGGTATTCATAAATCCCAGGTCTAGAACAATCGCCGCTAATGCTGAGGATTTTTGTGCCATCAGATTGTTTAGTGCCAACATCAGCAAACCACTGTCCGCCTGTAACAGTTATTTTAGCCGCGGCCATAAAGGTCTCGACGTTATTAACGACGGTAGGTTTGTTTAAATACCCTTGTGAAACAGGGTAGGGAGGACGGTTTCTAGGAATGCCGCGTTTACCTTCTAAAGATTCAATTAAGGCAGATTCTTCACCGCAAATATAAGCACCTAGACCTAAACGAATTTCGATATCGAAGTTTAAGTCTTGGTCTAAAATATTAGCGCCTAATAAACCGGCTTCACGACGTTCAAGGAGTATATTTTGTAGTTTTTCGAAGAGATGTAGGTATTCACCACGTAAGTAG
>JAUVAA010000105.1 GCA_030591965.1 bacterium | reverse complement strand
TCTATCTCATAGCTGCCAACTTGACGAATGATACCTGTAGGTAACCGTACTTCGCTTTTGTCAACTGCTGCGCCAGCTGTTGTCATTGCATCAGCAATATCAAGCGTACCAACAGAACCAAATAATTTACCTTCGTCGCCAGCTTTATGAGCAATAACAACTTCGATTTTACCTAGCGCAGTCGCTCTAGCTTCAGCAGCAGCTAGTTTGTCAGCAGCAGCTTTTTCAAGTTCTGCTCTACGCGCTTCAAATTCAGCAATTTTCTTTGCTGTTGCCATAACTGCTTTTAATTGTGGAATAAGGAAATTTCTAGCATATCCAGATTTCACATTTACTTTATCACCTAGATTACCTAAGTTTACAACTTTCTCAAGAAGGATAACTTCCATCTTATAATCCTCATAATTTATCGGTATACCGATTCCACCGCATACTTAAATGCTTGATGGGGGTTTTATATTTTTTCGTAAATTCAACCAAGTATCACTGAGACCAATAATCGCGACCGGCACAACTAGGTGCGGCACAACAAATATCAACATATAAAAAAGCGGTAACAAAAAGCGTTTTGCTTTTGTTGCTGATATTAATGCATGCGCAATAGCCGTACCAATAAAGGCGTACAACATAAATAAAATAATACCTATGTTCCAAGCTACCTCAGAAATAACACCGCCAGCTACTACAGCGACAATAAATACACAGACTGTCGTTATAGTAAATCGCGAAGGCATGCGCAAAGCAAGATACTCTACGCCAAAGCCACCTGGGTTATATAAGTTTGCTTGCCACCAACGAGCCAACAACAAACCTAATAACAAGCCAGTCACTGACCCTGTTGCAAGAATACCGGTCATATATTTAGCGAGCATAGCAATTGTTTGCTTAACTTGCTCTATAGGTGCGTCTGATGCTTGCATCATAGGCTCAATCATTATGTTCAAAATTGCCTGCCAATAAACAGCAGGATCTTGAGCAAACAAATAAAAACCTATAATAGCTAATGCACCCAATACTGAGGAAATTTCAATTGCCAGAGACAAATGACGCCCTTCACGTAGCACTATAGAAAGCAACCAAACAGGCAACCACAAAATAAGCGCATAACCAAAGGCAAATTGATAATTACCTAAAACTATAATGCCTAAAATAGCAGCTGCTACACACGCACTTAATAAGACCAGTAACCCTTCGTACCATCCACGACGCAATGTCACCAATGCTACCGTGGCTGAACTTACAATACTGACAGGCGGCATAAGTAAAGATAGCAGCGCTAAAGAAGATGCAACAGCCATAGCCTGCATTCTTCCTTTCATAATATAACTGGCTAAAAATTTCACTAATGCCGACCTTAATTTAATTATTCGTGCGCATCACAAAAAGGTACCAAAGCAATATAACGTGCGCGTTTAATAGCAGTTGTTAATTGTCTTTGATGTTTTGCACTTGTGCCAGTAATACGGCTTGGTACAATTTTACCTGTTTCAGTTACGAATTCATTTAGCATCTCGATGTTTTTATAATCGATTGCATTTGCTTCACCTGGTGTACCAAAAGCAAATTGCTTTTTGCGTCTCATTTGACGTGCCATGAGCTATCCTCTTATGTATTTGTTTAATTATTCAGAATCAGATTTAGCATCAGAAACTACTTCTTCTTTTGCAGTTTCTTTTGCTGGTGCTTCTTCTTTTGCTGGTGCAGTTTCTTTTGCAGCAGCTTCTTCTTTTGCAGCCGCTGGTTTCTCAGCATATGTAGTTTGTTCAGCAGTCTCAGTCGCAATCACTGATGCTTCTGTCATTGCAGTTTTTCTTACTAAAGTCATGCTACGTAGCACAGCATCATTAAAACGAAAGCTACTTTCCAACTCTGCAAGAGTTGCTTGATCACACTCAATATTCATTAACACATAGTGTGCTTTTTGAAGTTTCTTAATTGGATACGCAAGATGCCTACGCCCCCAATCTTCAAGACGGTGGATAGCTCCTGACGCGCCTTCAATAGTTGCACGATAACGATCTATCATTGCAGGTACTTGAGAGCTTTGATCAGGATGAACTAAAAAGACAATTTCATAATGTCGCATAATTTTCCTTTCGGGTTATAGCCTTCTACCAGAAATTGATAGTAAGACAAGGAGGGCGTTGAAACCCCATTAAAAAGCCGCCCATTGTATTGCATATTTAACTGATTGCAAAGTAATTTCACTTTTATAACTCTACTAAGAAAGCACAAAACAATCTTATTTCCGCATAATAACTAGACTATTTTGCTAGCAATCTATCAGGTAGAATAGCGCTAATTACTAGCTTTTGAGATTTTCTTGCACATGAAAAAAATTGAACTTCTATCCCCAGCAGGCACTTTAAAAAACATGCGTTATGCTTTTGCATATGGTGCCGATGCCGTTTATGCAGGACAACCACGCTACAGCCTACGTGTACGCAACAATGACTTTCTTGATGAAAATCTCGCCAAAGGCATTAATGAAGCGCATACCTTGGGAAAAAAGTTCTTTTTAGCAGCTAATGTCATTCCACATAACACCAAAGTTAAAACCTTTATCAAAGATATTGCGCCTATTGTTGCCATGCAACCTGACGCACTCATCATGGCAGATCCTGGCTTAATTATGATGGCAAGAGAACAATGGCCCGATATGCCAATACATCTCTCCGTGCAAGCGAATACTGTTAATTTTGCCGCCGTTAAATTTTGGCAAAAAATGGGCGTGGAACGCATCATCCTATCGCGCGAACTTTCTTTAGATGAAATCGCTGAAATACGCCAAGAATGCCCCGATATGGAACTCGAGGTATTTGTTCATGGCGCACTGTGCATTGCTTACTCTGGCCGCTGCTTATTATCCGGCTACTTTAATCATCGCGACCCTACCCAAGGCACATGCACCAATTCCTGTCGTTGGAAATACGACACTAAACCCGCCCATGAAAACGCCGAAGGTGACTTTGTATTAGATGGTGGTGCAATTTCTATGGACGACCTAAATACCAGTACAGCTAGCTGCGGTGGAGCGGAGCGTCACCCACTAGCTGACGACGTCTATTTCTTGGAAGAAGAAGGTCGCCCCGGCGAACTGATGCCGGTCATGGAAGATGAACACGGTACTTATATAATGAACTCCAAAGACTTACGCGCGATAGAACACATACAGCGACTTGTTGAGATTGGCGTTGATAGCTTAAAAATTGAAGGCCGCACCAAGTCGCATTATTATGTAGCTAGAACCGCACAAACCTACAAGCAAGCCATTAATGATGCCGTAGCCGGCAAAGCCTTTCAGCCTGAGCTGATTGGTGTTTTAGAAAATCTCGCTAATCGCGGTTATACGGACGGCTTTTATCAACGCCATCATACTCACGAACAGCAAAATTACATCACAGGCTACTCCAAAAGCCACCAACAACAATTCTGCGGCGAAATAAGAAACTACGACGAAAGCACCGGTATGGCTGAAATTTTAGTTAAAAATAAATTCTCAGTCGGCGATAAACTCGAGTTTATACACCCCGATGGAAATCATGATATTATCGTGGAACGCATGGAGGACATGCACGGACATGAAATGCAGGAAGCATCAGGCGGAGGCTATGAGGTAAAAATCCCCCTACCCGCCTGCACTAATAAACTCGGCCTATTGGCTCGCTATTTTAAATAAAGAGGAAATCTTATGAAACCTAATGTTGGCGGAATTGATAAAATCATTAGAATTATTGCAGGTCTTGGCATTATTGCTGCAGGCGCTTACTTTCAGTCTTGGTGGGGAGCTGCAGGCATTATTCCTCTAGCAACCGCCTTAATTAATTGGTGCCCTGCTTACCTACCTTTTGGCTGGTCAACTTGTAAAATAAAAGAAGCCGAATAAGCTTAACTCTATCATCAAAAATAGACTAGCTACTGAGTTAGACAGCTTTTAAGCATAGAGGATGCAAAGAAAACTCTCTTTTATACCTCCTCTATGCTTAACCAATAAAGCCACCTAGACTTTGACAAAAAATTAAAAGCCTTAACAACAACTTAAAAAATTATGAAAATTGAACTTGCTAATCCTCGTGGATTTTGTGCCGGTGTAGACCGCGCTATTGAAATCGTAGACCGTGCCATCGAAGCCTTTGGCGCACCTATTTATGTCCGCCACGAAGTAGTACATAATCGCACAGTGGTTGAAGGCCTAAGAGACAAAGGTGCTATTTTTATCGAAGAATTAAGTGATGTCCCTGAAGGCTCTTATCTTATTTTCAGCGCACACGGCGTATCTAAAAAAGTACAAAAAGAAGCAGTAGAAAGAAATTTAACTGTTTTTGACGCTACCTGCCCTCTAGTAACTAAGGTTCATATACAAGTTGCCAAACACGCCAAGGCAGACCGCGAAGTATTCCTTATTGGGCACGAAGGCCACCCTGAAGTTGAAGGCACCATGGGGCAGTACGAAAAATGCACGGAAAATGGCGCCATCTACCTTGTAGAAAACCCTGAAGATGTTAAAACGGTTAAAGTGAATAACCCTGATAATTTGGCTTATGTCACACAAACCACACTTTCCATGACTGACACACAAATCATGGTTGACGCATTACATGAACACTTCCCTTCAATTCAAGAACAAAAGAAAGATGATATTTGCTATGCCACGCAAAACCGTCAAGATGCTGTGCATGACCTTGCCGAAACGTCAGATATTATCTTGGTTGTTGGTTCAACTAACAGCTCTAACTCAAACCGTTTAAGAGAGATTGCCGAGCAACTAGGCAAGCCAGCTTACCTAATTGATACCGCTCAAGACATGCAAGAAGAATGGTTTGCTGGTGCTGACGTAGTAGGTGTAACAGCAGGCGCTTCAGCTCCTGAAGTATTAGTTCAAGAAGTAATTAAACAACTGCAAGCTTGGGGTGGAGAAACAGCCATGGAAAACCCTGGTATTGAAGAAAAAGTAGTATTTACTTTACCAAAAGAACTAAAGCTACATATGGACAAGCGCTAAAAATATTCACGCAAAGCACTACAAGCAATTTGTAGTGCTTTACTACATTATACCAACCCTAACTTAAACTCATATAACAAAGAGAAACCGTCATTCCTGCATGCTTTTAGCAGGGATCTATTATAGTGTATGCATGGATTCCCAGTTGAAGATTTCGGGAATGGCGGCTATTACAGTGATTATTTATGGGGATTGATATTAATCAACTGCCATTAGCTTAAGAAACTCGCTTTCAGAAATAATATCTTTATTGCTCTCAACTCTATCCAAATAAACCAAACCATCCAGATGATCGTATTCATGCTGAAAAACACGTGCGACAAACCCCACTAAATCTTGAATCACGGCATCACCAAGCGCATTAATATAATTGACCTTAATTTGCGTAAATCTTGGTACTTTTGCTCGGATACCCGGAATACTTAAACAGCCTTCCCAATCCTTTTCTCGCACATCACTTAAAGACTCAAAACTAGGATTAATCATCAAAGTCGGCTCCATTTCCGGTGCATACGGGTAACGCTCCGAAGGCCTCGACGCTATAATCATCATTCGCCAAGAGGCTGAAATCTGAGGTGCAGCCAAGCCCACACCATTAGCACTTGCTAGACTGGCAAATAAATCATTAATCACTTCCTGCATTTCAGGCGCATTAATATCTTGCACCTCGTGTGCACGCAAGCGTAAAACCTCAGCACCTAACTGAGCAATGATTCGCACTTCACTCATGCAGAAAACTCCACTTCATAGCCGGTAAATTTACGAATATTGATCACACCGGTATCTAATAATAAATACTGCCCTTTAATGCCCTGCAAAATTCCTTCTACCTCGGCCACTTTATCAAAATTAAAAGATTTCACTTTTGCTGGATATTGCATTGCTGGATATTGAATATCTACAGGCTGCTCTTCAGGCAATAGTCCAAACGCCTGCTCACCAAATTTTTCTGTTATCGCTGCTAATGGCTTTTGGCACAGTAACAGCAATTCATCCCGTTTAGCCAATAAATCTACCGGCTCTTGCAAATTCTTTAACATCCGCTGCCAACTGGTCTTATCACTGACATGCTCCGCAATCGCCACCTCAAGCAACCCAGAAATATATCGAGACTGTGCTTTTAAAATAGGTAAGGCTTGCACCGCTCCCTGATCTATCCAGCGCGTTGGCACTTGCGTATGCCGAGTAATACCCACTTTAACGCCCGATGAATTGGCCAAATACACATAATGCGGCTGAAAACAAAACTCTTCACCCCAAGAAGGCTCCCTGCAAGTTCCCTCAGCATAGTGGCAAGTCTCTGGCTTCATAATACACATATCGCATTGCGCCAAGGAAATAAAACAGGGATAACAAAAACCTTGATTAAACGATTTCTTAATGGAGCGTTGACAGTGCACACAAGTAATATTACCTGTGTAGCTCAGCTTTATATTTTTACCGATAAAAGGATTTAATTCGATTAACTGCTCACCTAGCGGTAACTGATATTTAACCGGCGACTGCAGTTCAGTTGTCATTTTTCGCAACGTACCTAGCACTTCAACTCTCCAAAACTTCAATAATTTCACAACAATTAGCGCTCAAAGTATAAAGAATATGGGTATAATTACATAGTTATTAATTCCCCAACCTAAGAGAAATCGCATGTCATTTACAAATGTTAAACCAGGCAAAGATGTTCCTAGCGACATCAATGTTATTATTGAAATCCCTGCATACAGCGACCCAGTTAAATATGAAGTCGACAAAGATACAGGCGCTTTAACAGTAGACCGTTTTATGGGCACAGCGATGCAGTACCCAGCAAACTATGGTTATGTGCCTCACACTCTATCTGATGATGGTGACCCAGTTGATGTATTAGTTATCACGCCACACCCAATTTTAAGTGGTAGTGTTATTCGTTGTCGTCCGGTTGGCGTTTTAAAAATGTCTGACGAAGCGGGCGAAGATGCGAAAATCTTAGCGGTACCCGTACAAAAGTTAACTCAGTACTACAATAAAATTGAAACTTACTTAGACTTCCCTGAAGCGGATTTAGATAAAATCTCGCATTTCTTTGAGCATTACAAAGATTTAGAAAAAGGCAAGTGGGTTAAAGTTGAAGGCTGGGAAGGCATTGAGTCTGCTGAAGCTGAAATAATCTCAAGTATTGATCGTTATAATAATACGGCTAAAAAGCCTGCATTCTAAGACCTAATACAAATACTGCAAAAAACTTTAGCCTCGATTAGACTAAAACTAAGCGTGGCTAAAACTTTTCCTACAAATAACCATCAGTATTCTTCGCTACCCAACGACTTTGATCATCAGCTAATATCTCTTTCTTCCAAAAAGGCACTTTAGACTTTAAAGCCTCCATAATAAAACGGCTGGCATCAAAAGCATCACCTCGATGTACTGACCAAACAGCCACTAACACCAAAACATCATCAGGAAAAACATCTCCGACACGATGAATTACTAAAGAATCCAGTAAAGCCCACTGCTGCTCAGCTTCTTGCGCTACTGCATCCAATTGCTTTTCGGTCATGCCAGGATAATGCTCTAGGGTCATACCTTTAACTAGCTCGCCCTCATTAAAATCACGCATAGTGCCGACGAAAATATTAGTCGCGCCATACTTCCCTGATAAGGCTTGCTGTTTTTTTTGATAAGCCTGTACTTCAGCAAATGGATCAAATTCCTCAGGTACAATTTTAATCATATTGCCCCCCCTGTCACCGGTGGAAAAAAAGCCACCTCATCACCATCCGAAACTACACAATCTAAGGCCACATATTCCATATTAAGAGCTGCCAAGGTATTATCCGGCATCACTTTTGATTCCGTCGCCTTTACCCAAACATCTGCAACACTTAGAGCTTGATCAAACTCCAGCATATCTTCAGATCGCCCTAATAATTCTTTTAAACTCGCAAAATAACGTACTTTTATCGACACAGTCATTCACTCAATCAGCAAAACAATAGATAATATAGAAATACTTTTATATACGCCATCTCTATATCATGACAAAACTCACACACTTCAATCAATCCGGCGAAGCCCATATGGTTGACGTTGGTCAAAAAGCTATCACCCAACGTACAGCCATCACAAGCGGCTATATCGAAATGTTGCCCAGTACCTTAGCATTAATTCAAAGTGGCGAACATAAAAAAGGCGATGTACTCTCCATCGCACGTATCGCTGGCATTATGGCCAGTAAAAGAACTGCAGATCTAATTCCGCTTTGCCACCCACTACCCATTACCCATGTCGAAGTCACTTTTGATACTGACACAGAAAACAATCGAGTTCACTGCCATACTACGGTAAAAACCAACGGTCAAACAGGCGTAGAGATGGAAGCGCTCACCGCCACGCAAATCGCCTTGCTAACTATTTACGATATGTGTAAAGCGGTGGATCGCGGTATGTGCATTCAAAACGTACGCTTGGAAGAAAAATCAGGCGGTAAATCCGGGCAATGGCAACGTAGCACTCCTGCATAATCAGGTGAATTATTTTACCGATGCTACATTAGGCGCTGTACAGCTTTTATTACAGTTCAACCCCGAAGTGTATTTGATTGTTTGGACTTCGCTTAAAATAGCGCTAATAGCCACAACTCTCGCAGCCACCTTAGCTATTCCTACGGGAATTTATATTGCTATTAACGAATTTATTGGCAAGCGCTTATTATTACAGCTACTCAACACACTCATGGCCATGCCGACCGTGATGATCGGTTTGATTTTTTATGGCTTACTGAGTCGTCGTGGCATGTTTGGTGATTACGGCCTGCTGTACACCGAAACAGCCGTTATATTAGGCGAAGCCAGCTTAATAGTGCCGATCATTATTAATATGACCGTTGTCGCTGTACAGTCAGCAGATAACCGGCTTCTACCTACACTAAAGTCGTTAGGAGCCAAGCAAGCGCACTTAGTGTTACCTTTATTAACTGAGTTACGTTATGTCATTCTCGCCGCAATCATTACTGGTTTTGGCCGCGCTATCGGTGAAGTAGGAGCGGCAATGATGCTAGGTGGGAATATTCACGGCGTTACGCGCACTATGACCACCGCAATTGCATTAGAAACTAGTAAAGGTGATTTTGTGCTTGGTTTAGCGCTCGGTATGGTCTTATTAAGTGTGGCCTTTACTGTTAATTTTATACTGCAACAACTCACACCAGAAAATAGCGACTAACTCCTACCTAATTGTAGCGGCTTGCAAACATAATCACCGAGACTCGCAAACATCGCCATTTTGGGCTCAGATTATTTGCAAATATAAGGATCCTTTGGCTCACAATAAATGAGAATGAGCCCACTTTATTTGCAAACAGCTTGCAAACATCCACTAGGACTTACATTAAGTGCAAATATAAAATTAGAGGGAATCCAACTACCAATAGAGGTGAATCTTTCAGGCTGAAGGTCTGCCCACGACCCATAACGGCCATTGAGCTATTTTAATTTTTTCAATCGAGTCCTTTTGGTTATGTTTTGTGGTTTACATCGGCGTTGGTGCATAAATAGCTAAAAAGTGATTTAATCGCAATGAACGACAACAGAGATTTCAAGGAGACGATCATGAGTACTCTACCTGACGATTCTGGTAATGCATTAGAGCAAGCCAAAAAGCTAAAATGGCGAGTGACAAACTGGTCAGAATACGACCGAGCCCTTGTACAACGTGGCAACCTAAGTCTCTGGTTTGATGCTGAGTATATAGAAAAAAACTGGACACCCGAGCCGAATGGCAAAAGAGGGGCTCAGTTTAAATATTCAGATGTTGCGATACAAATGCTCTTAATGCTGAAGGCTTTATTTCACTTACCTTATCGAACGCTAGAAGGTTTTGCACGTTCATTAATGCACTTAATGGGGCTGTCGCTAGACGTTCCTGATCATACTCTCATATCACGACGATCAAAAAAACTCCGTGTTGTTATTCCACATCACGTGAAATCAGAACCACAGCACATTGTTGTTGACTCAACAGGCCTGAAAATTTATGGCGAAGGTGAATGGAAAGTCAGGAAACATGGAGCGAGCAAGCACCGTCGCTGGATTAAGGTTCATTTGGCTGTCGATGCTAAAGAAAAGGATATTGTGGGCGTTGAAGTCACCACTGAAAGCTGGGGTGATAGTGAAGTTTTTGAAGCGTTAATTGATCAAACGGAAGGTGATATTGACCAAATTGATGCGGATGGAGCCTACGATACTCGTGGAGCCTATGAGGTTGCTGCGAGGCGGGGGGCAAAGCTTGTGGTGCCACCGAGAGCAAACGCGGTTAAGTGGGAAGTCGGTCATCCACGTAATGATGTTTTGGATGAAATTGAAGAAAAAGGTATGGCTGCCTGGAAATCTGAATCGGGCTACCACCAGCGTAGCTTGTCTGAAAATGCAATGTACCGTTTGAAGCAACTTTTTGGTAATCAGCTCGCTTCACGGCTATTTGAAACACAGGTGACGGAAGTCCATGCCCGAATAGCGGTTATGAATATCATAACCTATCTTGGTATGCCGAAATCTGTTGTGGTGGATTCCTTTGCCTAAAAAGTG
>JAUVAA010000168.1 GCA_030591965.1 bacterium | reverse complement strand
GGCGGGCTAAAATCCGGCCTACGTTATAGTTTATATATTTAAGAGAGGCAACTATGTCAGCAGTAAAAACAGTAGAAGGTAACTTTTTAGCGCAAGGTGGTAAATATTGTATCGTTGCGTCACGTTTCAATAGCTTTATTGTTGAGCAATTAGAAAATGGTGCGATTGATGCCTTAGTGCGTCATGGTGTCAATAAAGAAGATATTACTGTCGTTAAGGTTCCTGGCGCGTATGAGCTGCCTATGGTTGTGCAGCGTGTCGCGGCCAGTAAAAAATATGATGCTATTATCACTGTTGGTGCTGTTATTCGTGGCGCTACACCGCATTTTGATTATGTTTCAGGTGAGTGCGTTAAAGGCATTGCGCAAATTTCTTTACAGTATGATATTCCGGTTAGCTTTGGTGTATTAACTGTTGATAGTATTGAGCAAGCGATTGAGCGTGCGGGTACTAAAGCCGGAAATAATGGTGCTTCAGCTGCATTATCAGCGATTGAAATGGTTACTTTATTTAAAAATTTGGACGCTTAATGAGTTCTGCAAAAACAAAAGCTAGACAATGTGCGGTACAAGCTTTGTATCAATGGCAAATGACTGGCACAGATTTAAGCACGATTGAACGTCAATTTGCTGAAGATCAGCGTTTAAAAAATGCGCAAAAAAGTTATTTTACGGATTTATTTCATGGTGTTCCTAAAGATCTAGATAAGATTGATTTCGCAATGAAAGATTTTGTTGATCGTGAAGTGGACGATATCGACCCTGTAGAGCGCGCTATTTTAAGAATCGGCGTGTATGAGTTGATACGCAAGCCAGAAACACCTTATCGAGTCATTATCAATGAAGGTGTGGAATTAGCGAAATGCTTTGGTGCGGATGGTAGTCATCGCTATGTAAATGGCGTATTGGATAAAGTCGCACAAATCCAGCGTAAGCTAGAAATTGAAGCAAAGCTAAAGAAAAGCAGGCCATCCACTTAACACGAAACATTAATGATACAGTAGGGCGGACTAAAGTCCGCCCTTGATTTCTAGGCACTCCCGTCTTAAGTTTTTCTCCGAAAAGTCAGAGTAAATAGCCGCGCCCATACAGTTTTTAATTTCCTGATACCTTTAAATTTAGAAAAGAAAGAAAATGAAAAATAAAGTTAAGTTTGGTACTAGCGGTATTCGTGGCTTAGTCAATGATATGACAGATAAAGTCTGTTATGCCTATACTTTGTCTTTTTTGCATTATTTACAGTCTGTTGATGCTATTCAAACCGGACAAGCTGTGGGGGTCGGTGGCGATTTACGTAATAGTACAGCACGTATTATGAATGCGGTTGCCGCAGCTGTAGTTGATGCCGGTTATACAGTGGTTAATTGCGGCCTTTTACCTACGCCTGCTATAGCGCTGTATGGTATTCAGCATAATATTGCGACCGTGATGGTGACGGGTAGTCATATTCCTGAAGACCGCAATGGTATTAAATTTAACAAGCCCGATGGCGAAGTACTAAAAGACGATGATCAAGGAATTTTGGCTCAAAATCCAGTACTCAATGATGCTTTATTTGATGGTAAAGAAAGCTTGTTAGCGAGTGATTATTTGCCGGCGGTTAATACGACTGCAGAGCAACAATATATCGCGCGCTATTTAGACTTTTTTCCTGAAAATGGCTTGGCAGGTTTGAAATTAGGCGTTTATCAGCATTCTTCAGTTGCCCGTGAGCTGTTACCAAAGATTTTGTCAGAATTAGGTGCTGAAGTAATCGTTTTAGGTCGTTCTGATCATTTTATTTCCGTTGACACCGAAGCGATTCGCCCAGAAGATGTCGTCTTGGCTAAGCAATGGTCTGCTGAATTTGATCTTGATTGTATTATTTCCACCGATGGCGATGCGGACAGACCTTTAGTCAGTGATGAAAATGGCGAATGGTTACGTGGTGATGTTGCCGGTATTTTAGTTGCGCGTTTTTTACAAGCAGAGGCAGTAGTTACACCAGTGAGTAGTAATAGCGCTGTAGAAAAATGTGGTCAATTTACTCGCATAGCACGCACTAAAATAGGATCGCCCTTTGTTATTTCTGCTATGCAAGCAATAACCGATCAAGCCAATGTCGTGGGTTATGAAGCGAATGGTGGTTTTTTACAAAATACCCCGATTCAATTAAATAACAAAACACTTACTGCTTTACCGACGCGTGATGCGGTGATTGTGCCGCTGTGTTTGTTATTGCAAGCGAAACAACTAGAGTGTTCAATTTCGGCATTGCTCAATACCTTGCCTCCACGGTTTACTTATAGTGATCGGATTAAAGATTTTCCAACGGAATTAAGTCAGTCTATTTTAGCGCAAATGCAAACAGGGAAACTTGAACAGGATGCAGCTGTGCTAGCACGATTGTTTGCCGGCAAAATAGAGCGAGCCGTGGCTTTTGATTGTACCGATGGTGTGCGTATTACTTTGGCCAATGATGAAGTTGTCCATTTTCGCGGCTCAGGCAATGCGCCGGAATTACGCTGTTATACCGAAGCCGATAGCTATAGCCGTGCGGAAGAATTAAATCAGCTTTGTATAAAACAAATGCAAGAATGGAAGCCTTAGATGTAAAGGGTGCGAGCAATTTTTTCAGCTCGTCATTCCAGCATGCTGTTGGCAGGAATCTATGCCCAACGTAGCTTCCCAATAAAGCTTGTGCCCACGCTTGACTGGGTAGACTTCGGGAATGACTGTGTTTTTATAGGTATTTGCTTGTGAATAAAGAGAAATTTCCCTTAGATTATAAATTCCTCATAGCGTATACCGTTTTAATTCAACTTATAGTGATCATCAGTGAATAGAAAGATAAGCCCACCTAAAAATTACTTTTCCTTTTTTTCTGCATTACCGTGGCGTGGAATTATGGCCGCAGGGATTTTAGTGCTCGCGCTAGTCGGGCTTGTATTACTGATTCAAACAGTCGGTAGTAGCAGTGAGAATTTAGAGTTTGCTGATGTTTTTGGTGCGCTTGCTTTAATTGTAATTCCTTGTGCTAGTTTATTTGCTGGGCTTATGGCGCTGGAAAAATATACTGGTATTTCTTGGTTACGAGGCGTTGAAGCTGTTGGTAAATATACCTTAATGGGCATGGATTGGGTTTATGTGACTATTCAAGAGTGGCGTGGCATAGAAGTTAAAAAACCTAATCGCCGTATTGATAGGTCAAGTAACGCAGTTAAAAGCCCAAGTGTAAACTGGAAAGATAGGTTTTCTCGTGTAAGTTCTGCAATAAAAAATCCCGCTAGCGAAATAGTTGAACCTGTTTTTTCTGAGACTATACCAGAAGAAGCTTTAAATAATGAGCGTGTGTTCAACTTTGAATCGATTCACCCAGAAAATACCTTAGCGGAAGAGCCGAAAATCCCTGTAGCAATGGATTTTGTTGTTCCGACTACTAATGAAAATCAGCCTGTTGAACTGCAGGAATATAGCACTAAAGACTTTGAGCCTTTAATAGCTAATGAATACTCTGTAGATAGCTCCCTTGCGACTGACAATCTTAATACTGATGCGGAAATTTCTACTGAAGAGCAAGCAAGAGAAACGGCTAATTTAAGCGATAATTCTGAAGAGGTAGATTTTGATCATGATTTGAAATCGTTTTTCCAAGATAAACAAGATTGGGCTGCGGATGACGTCCCACCAGTAGAGCCGTTTGTTAATGTACCTATGCCTGATTCTGAAGAGTTATTTGATACTTCAGAGTTTGAAAGTACTGAAGCTACAGAAGAGCAAGAAGAGCAAGAAGAGGCTGTTCCATTAGCTGATGATATTAGTCATGATAATAAACCAGAGTTAAGCCCTTCAATCGCTGAAATTATGGCAAGTTTATCGACTTTTACTCCAGCGGAGCAATCACCTGATAAACCTTTAGCTGAAGAACCTGAAGCCGTTAAGCCCGTAGAAAATGAAATAACTGAAGCTCATAGGCCAAAACCGTCTATGGCCGAAATTATGGCCTCCGCAACGCATCTTGCAGCAGAGAGCATAGTAGATAAAAACACTTTAGCTGAACAAGAAACTGCACGTTTAATTGCTGGACTTGCTAATAATTTTGCTAAGCCAATAAGTCATTTTAATAAACCAAAATATACTTTACCTGCCATTGAATTATTGGATGAACATCAGCAGTCTCTTCATTCTTATACGGAAGATGAGTTAGATGAAATGTCACGCTCAGTGGAGCGCGTATTGCTCGATTACAAAATTTCAGTGGAAGTTGTTGGTGCGTATCCAGGACCTATTATTACGCGCTTTGAATTATCTTTAGCGCCAGGTATTAAAGTCAGTCGAGTTACGGGGTTGGCAAAAGATCTCGCACGCGCCATGCTAGTCACCAGTGTGCGAGTGGTAGAAATTATTGAAGGTACGCCTTTTATTGGGCTGGAAATTCCTAATCAAGAGCGAGAGTTGGTTTCTTTTCGTGAGATTTTAACTTCAGAGGCTTTTCAAGTGGCTAAATCGCCGTTGACGCTTGCTTTAGGTAAAGATGTTTCGGGTGATACTGTTGTTGCTGATTTGGTGAAAATGCCGCATTTATTAGTTGCTGGAACGACTGGCTCTGGTAAATCGGTGGCGATTAATACCATGATCTTAAGCATGTTATTTAAGGCAACACCAGAGCAAGTGCGTATGATTATGGTCGATCCAAAAATGTTGGAATTGTCTATTTATGAAGGAATTCCACACTTATTAACGCCCGTAGTGACTGATATGAAAGAGGCGCAAAATGCTTTGCGTTGGGCGGTAGCTGAAATGGAACGGCGTTATAAATTAATGGCGAAAGTAGGCGTTAGAAACCTAGCAGGATTTAATCACAAGATTGAAGAGGCTGCGAAAAATGGTGAAACGATTCGTGACCCTTTATATCAATTAGTTGATCCCCTAGAAGAGGGGCAAAGCTTCCCTGTATTATCAACTTTGCCAAGCATTGTTATTATTATTGATGAGTTGGCTGACATGATGATGGTTGTCGGCAAAAAAGTTGAAGAATTAATTGCTCGTCTGGCTCAGAAAGCACGTGCAGCAGGGATTCATTTGATTTTAGCGACTCAGCGTCCTTCGGTCGATGTTTTAACTGGCTTAATTAAAGCCAATGTGCCGACGCGTATTTCTTTTCAAGTTTCATCGCGCATAGATTCACGTACTATTTTAGATCAAGGTGGCGCGGAATCTCTATTGGGAAATGGTGATATGCTTTATTTACCTTCAGGTACCAGCGTTCCTACTCGTTCTCATGGCGCTTTTGTTGATGATCACGAAGTACATGCCGTGGTTGATTTCTTAAAGTCTTTAGGTAGCGCTAACTATTTAGATGAAATCATTAAAGATGAGCCAGTAGAATCTACTAGCAATAATGAAACCGCTGGCGATGAGGTGGATGTTTTATATGATGATGCTGTAAGCTTTGTAATGGATTCAGGCAAGGCTTCTATTTCTAGTGTGCAACGACGCTTTAAGGTAGGTTATAATCGCGCAGCTAGAATGATTGACCAAATGCAAGAGGAAAATATTATCAGTGAACCAGAAGGTAATGGTAGTCGAAGGGTACTGAATAGAGATTAATTTCCTTAGCCATATTTATATTTCCTTACCTGATTACCCATGAGTCTCCGCCAAGCTAGGATAAAGAAACGGCAACACTCTATAGCACGTCATTCCCGAAGTCTTTTGTCGGGAACCTATGTAGTAAAAATTTAGATTCCTGCTAAGAGAATGCAGGAATGACGAGGTGTTTAGTTGGCTGTTTTTAAAATGGCGGAAGCTCATGGGTAACCAGGTTTCCTTTTGAGTAGATAATAAAACATATGTTAAAAGATTATATACAGCTTTGCTGGTTTAGTGGTGAGCCACATGATTTACCCACAGATAGAAAATTTTTATGGATTAATATAGGTCTTTATTTGCTGTTCGGCTTATTTATTCAGGCTAATATCAGTGATCCTATTGAAGCCTTTCTTCAGGTTTTTCTTGAAATATTGATTACTTTGGCCTTTATGGCGGCTATTGTATTTAAGCAAGATGAAGGGTTTTATAATTTTGAGCGTTTTTTGACGGCTATATTAGTTTGTGAAAATTTTATTTATATTTTAGGCTTACCTTTAGCTTTTTGGTTTATTTTTGCTAAGGGTACGGCAGTGGCAACATACCCTATTTATATTGCTGCTTTTTTGATTTGTTGGTCTCTAGCTATTATTGCTTATCTTTTGAAAGAACTTTTTGAGTTCAATTGGCAAACGAGTATTAGTTTATCGGTTCTATACTTTTTATTAACTTATTTAGGATCTTTAGGGCTATTATTGGCGGTAGGTATTTAAGGCTTATTAAAAAATAATTCTTTCATAGGTAATGCCAACCCTAATAGATTTATACTTAAACTCATATAACCAAGAGAAACCGTCATCCTGACTGCTTTTAGCAGGAATCTAAAGTTTCGGGTTTTATTTAATGTGCATTCCTAAGTGTGTGTTTTAAAAGTGCCTGAATGGTGAAAAAATGGAGAATCCAGTCTTTTCTAATCAAGAAAACCCACTGAAAACTCATGGAACAGCCTTATTTATCGAATATGACAGG
>JAUVAA010000152.1 GCA_030591965.1 bacterium | reverse complement strand
TGGAATATTAAAAAATCAGCGCCGCCTGAATAGGGCAAGTACGCGCTTCGTTGAGCGCTTACGTTTTACCTAAAGTATCACCACCATCAATTTTAATGCCGTGAGTCATCAGATGCTTTAATGCCTTATCAACGGTATCTTCATTAAACAAAAAACGATTAACCTCTGAAGGCAATACTTGATCACGGTCATCGAGTTCAGGTATTTCTTCCCATTGATCCTGCTCTTCATGGCTTAGCTCTTTATAATGCACGCCTTCACGTATAAATTTAGTGGGTACACTTATGCAAACAGGCGGCACTAAAAACTTATCAGCATAGGCTTGCTCTGCCTCGTAAGCATAAGTGGGAACACCAGACTCTAAACCAAAAACATCATAGGTGTTTTTATCAATATCATCCTTTGGTGTCGCGGTTAAGCCTACTAATAAAGCATCAAAATAATCAAAAATAGAACGATACTTTTTATAAACCG
The DNA here is from genome assembly GCA_030591965.1 of bacterium. Classification (GTDB taxonomy): domain Bacteria; phylum Pseudomonadota; class Gammaproteobacteria; order Methylococcales; family Methylomonadaceae; genus Methyloprofundus. The sequence continues at coordinate 7,160 of JAUVAA010000152.1, read as the reverse complement.
AACGATGCGCCTCATCAATCACCACTAAATCAAAAAAGCCACTGCCTAATAATCGACTTTCAGCGGGTTCATTAAGTAAGTTCATCATGGTGGGGTAAGTTGAAAAACACACCCTATTTTGAATAGTTGCTAACCCAGAGCTTAAAATAATAGGGGATGAATGCGGTAACAATCGATTAAATTCATTTTTTGCCTGCGTGACTAAAGCGTTACGATCAGCCAAAAACAATACGCGCTTAACCCAGTTATGGCGCAATAAAATATCCACCAAAGAAATAATAGTACGGGTTTTTCCTGAACCGGTTGCCATCACTAATAACGCTTTGCGCTGCTTGTGTTCTTGGAATAGTTCACAAATATGGCGTAAGGCTTCCTCTTGATAATACCGCCCTGAAATATCTTTATTGACCTGTGCAGTTAATAAATCTTGGCGTTCGCTTCTACGATTAATAATGCGCTGTAATTCGGCTTGTGTGCCATAGCCCTGTACTTGCCTTTCAGGATAATAAGTATCATCCCAAAAAAAAAGCTCATAGCCATTACTGTAATAAATCAGTGGGCGACGCTTAAACATACTCTCTAAACAATCCGCGTATAACTTAGCTTGTTGCCGTCCTTTAGTTGCTGAGTGCATAGTACGCTTTGCCTCAACCACTGCCAAAGGTAAGCCGTCATCACCCCAAAGTACATAGTCAACAAAACCAATGTCTTTATTATTTGGCATTCCTGTTACTTCATATTCCAAGGTGTTTTTATGTGTTAAATCCCAGCCTGCTTCTTTAAGCTGGAGATCAATTAAAAACTTGCGCGTATCGGCTTCATTATAATTATGGCTATCAACGGTATGACTGATTTTCTGTTTGTGTGTTGCAATCTTAGCTTGTAAGGCTCTTATTTCTTCGGATAGCGCGGTATTTTCAGCTTCTATCGCCGCTTGTGATTTATCAGACTCAGCAAGTTGCTTTGCTTGTTGTTTTAATATGGTCGTGCTTTGTTGGATTAAATTAGCGTCAATTTTTAAAGTGTGCGGAATTAAAGCAATATCAAAGACCTGATCTAGTAAAAGCGATTGGTCGCTATAACTGCGGTAAAACCAATACAGAAAATGATGCAGCTCTTTTAAAATTTGTAAGGCTTCATCTTGGCTAATGACACTATCGCTATGCACCGCACGATTCCCCGTTTGCTGAATCGCTTTAAGCTTAGGGAATAATCCACCTGCTAAATTGTTTTTAAAACTGGGTTCGTGAATTAATGCGGCTAAATTACTATCATAAGGTGGCGTTAAACTAACATCATAGCGATACATCCAATCCACTGCTTTTTCTAAAGTACGTCGAGCATAAAAGCAGCAGGTTCTTGGGTCAGAATAGACACTATTTTCAGACTGAGTGGCGTTATCGTAGATTGCTTGCCATTTTTTTAAGAATGTAAAATTAGACATCCGTATCTCCAAGTATTATTTATGATTCCAGTGCATCACGAAAGCTATCAATGGGTAGCCACTTATCATCTTTTTTATAGTAAATATCTTTAAACACATTGCCGCTATGCGACATTCTATGTTGCTCAAATTCTTGAGAAATAAGCGTATAAGCATGGTTTAGGCTTTTTGCATCCATGTTATTTAAGATGGGTATTTTGCATTGACAGCGATTTAATATGGATCTTTTTGTACCGCGCAGTGTGATTTTTAAATCATCTGATAATTCAATTTCAACAAATCTAGCACCTGCTATTCCAGCAGTATTTTTCACATAGATGTCATTGATATATTCAAGGTGAGCTAGGTACTGTTTGTCTAGCTTATTAACTGAGCCAGTGGATATTTGAACAAGTAATTGTGTTCCACTCTTTAAAATTAGCTCGGTTTTTTCTTCCGTAAATTTCTTTAACCGACTTTGATCCTTAAACGCATGGGCTGGCACAATTAAATCAGCAAGAGTGACATCATCCAATTTTGGCATTTTCCCTTCGCCAGAGTATTTAATTTGTCCATCTTTAATAGAAACAGGGATGACAACTGTTTTTGCGTACTTGTCGATTGGTAAAAAACTATTCATACATCAATGCCTTTTAAAGATAAAAATGTTATTTACTACGCCTATGACAGCATCGCGTGAATTTGGGTATTAATAGCAGGGTCTAAATAAAAGTTTTCTTTGGCAACATTCAACTGCCGAGTGGCTTGCGTGACATCAAATAGCAGCTCATCAACTGAGTGATTTTTACGCTCTTTAAACCAAGCTAATACACTGGAAAGATGCCAGATAGCGGATTTCCCTTCATGAATAGGGGCAGGAAAAGAGGCGCGATGATTAAGCATGAGTTTTCTAATATTTTGGCGCGAATAGCCCAATATATCGGCAATATCGGAGATACCTACAAAATCAGGCGTTGCCTCAATTAATGTCGCCTCAGGAATCACACTTTTGATGTTTTTAATCGCACTACAGACCGCTGATAAAGCACTCTCTGCTTCTCGGTTAAAATTAAAGGCAATACGCCCTTGTTGACCTATCCCAATCAAGGCATCATCACAGCCTGCTTCTGCAAGGCGTTCTATATAACTTTCTGGGTCGCTTATCGCATCACCAAGACTAAATTTTAATGTAAATTCATATTCTTGCATGGCTTATTCCTCGTTCTCTTGGCTGTTACGGCTGCAATTATCAACAACGCGCTTAATTTGTTTGGCATGCGTTCCCGCATTTTTAGGGGTACTCCAAATACTGGTAATACAAAATTCACCACAGCGGCATGCCTTATCATTATAAGGGCAATAAATCTTTCCCCACGCATGAGAGCCACCGACATCAACACGCCAATGATGGGACTCTGCATAGCGTAATGCCTTTTCTATTTCAGGTTTTGAATGTTTTTTTCTAGGCATAGGGTGTTTTACAAGAGAATAGTTGAATTACAGAAGGTTGTCAATTGACATCTTTAGGCGCGCTCGATTGATTTTAAGTTTAGCTCACCTTTAAAGGCTTTTTGTAATAGTGAGTTAAAAAGTGAATCATAATACGATGATTTACTAAGATGAATGTTATTAGCTAATATTTCTTGAGCTTTTGAGAACATTTTTAGTGCATCTTTACTTGGCACAGGGATATTGATATTCCCAACAATTGTTTTATTTAAGTTAAGCATCGTTGCCCCTTGAGACTCAGATTCAAGGTGAGATTTAATCGCTTTTCCTGAAAGAAGCTTGCATAAGTAATCGGAAAATATTCCACTATTATGTGGGCGTATAAACAAACTTCCTGTACCACATAGCCATCCCTGTTCATGCTCGGTTATGACTGCACAACGTCCCATTTCACCTCTGCGTCCCATAATAATATCACCTACTTCAAGGTGGTATTGCGGTAACTCTTTGTGTTTAGTTAAAGGTATGGTGAGTTTTGAATTGGGTATTATTTTTCCATTTTTAATATGAGTGGGGTTTATCAATGGAATACCACTTTCAATATAATCTTCTTTATGGAGTTGAGTTCCAAATGGGCCGATTTGAATGCGAGAAATATCTTTAAGTGTCTTAACTTCCCAGCCCTTCGGATTCGTCACAGGATCACCAAACATCTCTAAAAACATGGATTGCGCTAAAGCATTCAGTTCTTGCTCAACTTGCTGGCAATCTTTACGCAACTGGTCGGCTGTTTCTAAGACTTGAGCAATTTGTTTTTGGGTTTCTAGGGGAGGAAGAGGAAATTTTAACTCTAAAAACCTTACTCTATCCAAATTAGAAATATTAGTTGTCTGCCGTCCTAAATGTCTAATTTCATGCTGTATATTTGGACTAACTAACCAATGGTATAAATAATTAGCATCAACTATTTCTGGTTTGGCGCGTAAATTAGAAATAAAACCACCCAATGTTGATCTAAATGGTAACTGAGGAACTCGAACGCATTTACCAACTAATTGCCAGCTATTAGCGCTAGAAATGAGAATATCTGTTTGTTGTAAAATTTTCTCATCATTCTTTTCTATAATATGGCTAGGAATTGAAATCAAACTGGTTAAATCAAGCTCCTTTTGAATGTTTTTTGTGCGCATGCAAATAATAGAATCATTAGCTCCTAGCTCAAGTAATTCATCGGGTTTGAAAGTAACTCCACGAATAAAGGTGAGTACATTTTTTAAAGGTACGAACTTCATTCAATCACCTCCTCAAGCTCACCCAACCCTTTATCCATTCTATCCTGCAAACCCCTAATCCGCGCCATAATAACATCAGGTGCATCATACTCAATCTCTTCATAAATCACTTCTTTATAACGATTAAGCGACAAATCATAGCCATTGCTGACAATCTCATCTTTCGCCACCATAAAGCTTTGTTCAGTACGTGCATGAGCATGTTCAGTGTCTAAATTATCCCAACGCGCCAAAATATCAGGAATATTATCTAGGCTATGGCTTATTGCTTCATCCTCTTTAACCAAGGGCGTACGCTTATCATCCAAACTAAATCCATCTGCCTGCATATCATAAAACCACACCTTATCCGTACCGCCTGAATTGGTTTTGGTAAACACTAATATGGCAGTGCTGACACCTGCATAAGGCTTAAACACCCCTGAAGGCATGGAAATAACCGCATCCAGTTTTTGTTCTTCAATCAGTTGTTTACGAATTTCTTTATGCGCTTTGGTCGAGCCAAATAAAACGCCATCAGGCACAATCACCGCAGAACGTCCACCTACTTTCAATTGACGAATGATTAAGGCTAAAAACAATAATTCTGATTTTTCCGTGGGGCGTTTTTTCTTTTTACCGTCTTTGTCTACGGCTTCCTTAGTCGGTTTAGCTGGCTTTACCTTACCTAAGGCTTTGAGTAAATCGGGGGCAATATTATCAACATTTACCGAGCCTTTAAACGGTGGATTTGCCAGAATAACGCTATAAGCCTCAGTAATCGCTTCCTCGCCATCATGTACTTCTGCCAAACTATCACGGTATTCTATGCGTGGCTGCTCTATGCCATGCAGCATCATATTCATCGCGCCAATACGCAGCATGTGGGTATCAAAATCAAAGCCTGTAAATAAGTCTTGATTATAATGTTTGCGGTTTTCTGGACGCGTGAGTTCATCCGAATAATGCTGGTTGATATATTCAGCCGTTGCCATTAAAAAGCCACAAGTCCCTGATGCAGGGTCACACATCGTATCGGTTAAAGTGGGCTTGAGCATAGCCACCATCATTTTAATAATATGGCGCGGGGTGCGGAACTGCCCATTAACCCCAGCGGTGGCTATTTTAGATAACAAATATTCATAAACATCGCCTTTGGTATCACGGTCTTTCATGTCGATGTCGTCAATCATTTGTATGACTCTATCGAGTAGGCTGGCATCAGGCATCATAAAAATAGCATCAGCCATGTGTTTGGCAAATCGACTCTCTTCACCTTGTAGGGTTTTGATAAACGGAAAGGCTTTATCCCGCACAATAACATACAGCGTTTGCGGGTCTTTATCGCGAAAGACTGACCATCTTAATTCCCGTTGTTCTTCAGTAAAAATAGGCTCAACAATCGGTTTTTTAGTGCGCTGGGCTATGCGTTCTTTTTGTGTATGGATTTCATCTAAGCGTTTAATAAACAGTAAATAGGAAATTTGTTCTATAACACTCAATGGATTAGAAATACCACCTGTCCAAATGGTTTCCCATATTTCATCAATTTGATTCTTAATTTTTCCTGTTAGCACGAGTGTTTGTTCCTTGTTTTTTGATGGCGCGTATAAAAGCTATCTTCCTAAAGCTAGGGGGAAAGCTGAGTATTTTATAGCTATTATATAGCGGTTCTTATATCTAAGTTAGACCTTAGCCGCAGCAGTAAACAGCGTTGTATATTGCTTTAAAAAATCATCGTTGGCTATGCCTTTAAATGGCAGTCCCTCAAAGTTAGGATTGATCCCCTTACATTCAGCAAAAGTTCTTATGGAGTCGGAGTCAATTTGTAATGATTTGCATACATTGTTGAGTGCTGTATTCAAGGAAATAAATTCATTGATATATTTCTGAGAAAGTTCATCAAAAGCTTGGCCTGTTTTGCTTAAATTAGCGGTACTCAGTTTAAAAAATGTTTTCCAGTAAGCAGTCCCAAAAACACCCGATAACTGAACTAAGCCATGTATGCGGCTTTGGTAATCGGCATGGGTTGTTATATAGGTTTTCTTTTCCACGGAATTAAGAATTAAATCAACTTCGGATTCATCATGCCTAATTGCTGCAGTAAAAGCTAAGTTAGCTTGTTCACTAGGTGTTAGGTGGCTGTAGAGCTTGTTTATTTGTTGCGGCTTCATTGTCTTGCTCCTAGCTGTAGCTCAATCCGTTCTAGTCGTTGGCTTAGTTCCGTAAATTCAACTAATTTGGCTTGATTTGAAAGAGCTGTAATAAGTGACGCGCCTATATCGGGCGGTACATTTCCTGTCATTGTTTCGGTGACTATATTATTTCCTGTTTCAGGAAGTGTTTCGCCTACAGGAATATTAACAGGCATGGCTTGTGATTTGATTGCAGGATAAAGTCTATCTAATACCAGTTTACACGCAGTTAAATCTCCCTCTAATGCGGCATCAATTACTTTTTGTAAAACTGACTCTCCATGTTTCGCCAGTAGCGGTTTTAGGTTGGCAGTATCTTGTTTAGGTCGTCCGCTAGGGTTGCCTGATTGTCCTTTTTTAAATGACATTGTTTTTCCTTGTTATGGTGTTGCTATCAATGGGCAAATTAATTGGCAGTTTGATTGTGAAACACGGTATCAGAACCACTTAAACCTTTAACGACTGCCTGCATGATTAAATATTTAACTTGGCGCGTTATCGGTAGCTGGGCATCAAATGCTTTCCAGTCGTTTACCTGAGCTTGTACCCACTGGGGAACTGCTTGCTTTGATAGACCAATACTTGCCAGTGCATTAATAAAAAAACCATCTAGGCTGATGACTTGGCGCTCTCTTTTTCCTTTGCGCATAATGTAAAAAGCAACGCGGATATTATCAAAGTTATTAGTGTGTGAATATAATCAGTCTTGTATATCCACCGCCTTAGGCGGTGGCTTGGGCAAATGGCTATGCCGTTTGCCTTGTTAGTCTACTCATAATACCTCTTGTCGTGTTATCCCCATAACATAAACAAGAGGAAAGA
>JAUVAA010000194.1 GCA_030591965.1 bacterium | reverse complement strand
TATCTTGACTCACCTATTTACCTCCACGGACAAGCGACACCTTATTAAACCGACTGGCATACCACTGCGCAAAATAACTTGATGGTTTAAATCCACCGGTACGCAAATAGTGCAAAGTGTATTCATTATTAATCGTCGCCTTTAATAATTGTTTAGCGTGAACAGTACCACAAAAAAGTAATTGGTCACCCTCTTTTATTTTATGATCTTTCGACGGCAGAATATATTGCACCCCACCTGACTGGATAACAAAGGGCATTAGTTCAAGTTCTTGGTCACGGTCGCGTGGATCAGCAATAATATCACCTAACAGCACATCACAGCCTTCATCTAAGCATTGAATCACGGCACTACTTTTTTCACGAGTAAAATCTATAGTGACCAATAACGGCTTTTTATTGCCAATTTTTTTTCTTAAATTTTTGATAACCTGCTTGATAACCTCATCTCGCCCAGCTTCTTTTGCCAATAAATAACGGAAAAAGTGTTTTAATAAGGGTGCTATTAATAATAATAATATTTTTCTTGCGGTAACCAGGGTTGGCTGCATAATCATATCAGCATCCGCCTTCGCAAAAGCCATTTCATTTTGATGGCTATTTTGCCTGACAACAGTGAATAAATTGTCATTAAGACTGCGTGCATTCAATAATACACTTAAATTTGCCCCGTCATCATCGGCCGCAGCCAACAGCCCTACGGCACCATTAATCCCAGCAGCCTTCAAAGTCTTAGCGCTTGCCCTACCTACTATATAAGTTTCAATTTCCTCTTCTTTTTTGCGCGAATGTGGATCAATGACAGCGGTTTTTACACCGTTCATCGTTAAAACACGGTTAGCTTCCATGCCCATTCTCCCATAACCACAGATAATCCAGCCCCCCACAGGCGGGCGCACATAATCTTCCAGCGTTGCTCCTTTATCACCGACCAACCAGTTATTTAAGGCATAAAATGCTGGGTTATGGATACAGGCATTTAATACTTTAGCAAAGGTTTTAAATGGATCAACAATATGCACCTCCCCCCCTAAAGTTGCCAATGTTTCTTCAACATCATCTATTTTTGACATGGTAAGAATACCCACATCCGGGTTCAATAAACGTGCAACTGCTGAAATTTTAAGGTTAACATCCTCATTACTGGTTATGGCAACAACAGCTTTACAATATTGACTGGCCACTCCCGCTTCCAGCAAATGCTTGGGAACACCTGCATCCGCACATAAGCCCGGCACAGTCGTTTTATAATTACGCAATAATAAAGCCTGTATACGCTCTTCGCTCTGGTCAATAACAACCGCATTCATCCCAGCGTCATTCAAACCTCTGACCAGTACACTCCCAGTATCACCAAAACCACAGATAATATAAAAAGCACCTGTGATTCGCTTGACTCTATTAGCAAAACGCCATTCTTCTACGGCGCGTAAAAAAAATACATTCTGAAATAAACGTAGAATACTGCCCAGCGCGTAAAACCAGGTGACAACGCTGACATAAAGACAGCCAATTGCCCACAGTCGTTGCGCATTACTGAATGCAAAAGGAATTTCACCAAACCCGGTAGTCGTTGCCGTATAGGTCATAAAATAAAACGCATGAAAAATACTTAAATACTTTATTTCCCCATTTATTTCAGGCCCTGGAATAAAAACCATGCCACAAATGGCGACAGAATAAACGGCTAATAGCGTTATTAATGGCACACGCATCTCGCGCATGACAATAAAACTAACGCGGCTTAGCTCATTGCTAGTATACATACGCTATGTTTGATAAATCGTTAGGTTTAACATCAAGAAATTACATCCTTGATATCAGGGTTTCAGAAACCAGAATCACAACTGAAATAATATTGGCAACCAGGGCACCGCTGGCAAGAAAAATAATGCTCGCAATAACATCAGGCGTGATCCCTGTACCAGTGACATGAACTGCAAAAGTCCATTGCAGGGATGCAGCAATTAACTCAAAATCAGCAACCAGGCTAGTCGCTAAAAGAACCGCTCCAATTTGTGAACGATCTCCAAGCTTTAAACCGGTTGCAATTAAATTTACTACCACAACAGCAAATAGTTCAAAGACGCTATGATGAGCAGGGTTATCATATTCACCCAATACAAAGCCGACATTTAAAGTTAATGATAGTACAATAAAAAAACCGAAAATAACTTTCTCTAGATTCACTGATGACCCCAGCATAAGATGCAAATAATTGAGCGCTATTTTACCTTAAATTAAAACTACTCACGAAAAAACTAGCTTTTAAATATCAAAGTTTGCTAATATACCATTTTCGATAACTTATTTAGGAATTATTATGACACTGACTGCAATGGACTTGGTTGCAAATGCCAAACAAACGATTACTGAAATAACGGTAGCAGATGCTAAGCAGATTTTATCTGACCACCTTATTCTAGATGTCAGAGAACCAGCAGAATTTGCGGCGGGTCAACTACCTAGTGCGGTAAATATTCCACGTGGATTACTGGAATTTCAAATCGGCAACCACCCTGACTTTTCCGGCCAACATGCGGCCAAAATTAGTGTTTGCTGTCAATCAGGCGGGCGCTCTGCGCTGGCGACAGAAAGCTTGCACAAACTGGGCTATACCAATGCAATTAGCCTTGCAGGCGGCTACAAAGCCTGGTCAGAAAGCTAATAAAAATCATGAGCCAACCTGAACCCATTCGCCTAGACAAATGGCTTTGGGCTGCGCGTTTTTTTAAAACGCGCAAGCTCGCTGCCGAGGCCGTATCTGGTGGAAAAGTCCATTTAAACGGCCAGCGCACTAAACCCAGTAAAGATGTAAAAATCGACAGCCATATCGTTATCCATAAGGACCAATTTAGCTGGGATATTACCGTGCTAGGTATAAATTCCCAGCGTAGACCTGCTTCTGAAGCGGTACTACTATATAAAGAAACAGCTGCCAGCCTATTAAAACGTGAACAAGATGTTGCACAAAGGCGTGTGGAGCGTCAGTTTATGCATACTGACCCGGCAGAGCGACCCAATAAAAAACAGCGCCGCCAGATTCATCGGTTTAAGCAGCAGTGATATAAGGGGGCTTGGATACTTATTAAAGCCAGGTTCTGTAATGTAGCTTCTGTAGACATATCAGAATACAGCATTTGGGCTATCCTTTTAAGACGGGACACCTGAAAATATAGGCTCAAGAAAAGATAATTTATTACCATGAAGGGGTTGGTCTTTTCCTTCATGCTCTTCATGCTCTTCATCTTCTTCATGGTGAAAACCTGTCTCGTCTTAAATTGGTAGCCAGCATCTGCAATGTGAATTTGGTCTTGATACCATCACAATCGTCACTAAACTTTCATCTTGCTACAATTTAGATGGCAACATTTTCGGGGAAACTCGCTCGGAGCAAGTTTTGATCGTTGTAGCTGGCCCTTTTTTATCATAAAAACTCATTTGGCCATTCTGGCTACGCAAGCAAACTTCTTCTATTCCCTAATAGAATTTCAATCTAGCTTGTTTTAAATCTCCATTTTGTATAAGATTTACAAAATGTAGATATTAAATTCATTTCAAGCTTATGTTACTCCAATTCAAAGTCAATAATTTTCGCTCCATCAAGGATACAGTGACTTTTAGTATGCTCACAGCGGCTAATAAAGAAATGCCACGCAGTTTTTCTAGTAGAAATTACCATTTACTGAAAAGCGCCGTTATTTTTGGAGCTAATGCGAGTGGTAAAAGCAATACTTTAAAAGCGATAGCATTTATGCGCAATATGGTTTTAAATAGCACCCGAATCACGCAGTCTATTGATCAGCTCCCTCACCAACCCTTTCGTTTGAATACTGAAACGGCGAATGCCTCTAGTCGCTTCGAAATGATTTTTCTTATCGCAGAGCGCAAATACCGTTACGGTTTTGATGCGGACAATACCACCGTGTATGCAGAATGGTTGTTTGTCGATGAAAAAGGCCGAGAAGCACGTTTATTTGAGCGCGATACTGAGAGTGAATTGTTTTATATCAATAAACAAAAATTTAAAGAAGGTATTGGGGTTAAAGTACCTAATAACCAGTTATTCATTTGGAAATGCGATCAAAATGGGGGAGAGATTTCAGCAAAAATCTTTCTCTGGTTTCAGGGGCTAAACTTTATTGATGGGTTGAAAAACAAAGAGCATTGGCCTATTTCATTAAGACAAATGTATGATAATTCGGATCAACCGGAATTATTAAAGTTATTAAAAATAGCTGATTTTGGTATTGATGATATAAAATTCGATGATTTATATAACCTTTGGGATCAATTGCCTACGGACGTACTGCAAGACCTCGCAGAGAGCAAAGGAGAGATAAATGCATCAATTGAGTATCAAGCCTGTCATAAAAAGTTTGATCACAATAATCAACTTGTCGGTACTGAGCTATTTGATATGAATAAAGACGAATCTCAAGGTACACAAAAGTTTTTTGCCTTATCGGCTCCCGCATTAGAAACTTTGCAGATAGGAGGAGTTTTATTAATTGACGAGTTAGAGTCCAGCTTACACCCTTTACTAAGCGCAGCTTTTATAAAATTATTTTATAACCCTAAGCTTAATCAACATAATGCCCAGCTTATTTTCACCTCGCATGATACTAATCTGTTATCGACTCCTGAGCTATTTGAGCGTGAACAAATCTGGTTTACAGAAAAAGACCAGTATGGCGCAAGCGACTTATATTCATTATTGGAGTTTAGAAAAAAGCACTCAGATAAAGATGTTAGAACAACGGATAATTTAGAAAAAAACTATTTATTGGGGCGCTATGGTGCAATACCTAATTTAGGTGAATTCTAATGGCACACAGGCTAGGGGCAGAAGGCTTTAAAAGTAATAAAAAAGCTAGAAAACAAGTCAAGGCTGAAGCAAAAAAAGGACTGGAGCGTGCAAAAGATACACGGAGTGAGCGCCAAGCACTTATTTTGGCCTGTGAAGGAATAGAAACAGAGCCTTTATATTTTAATTCTCTTTTTAACGAACTTAAAAAAAATCACCACATTGCTAACAGCTCTTTAGTTATTACAAAACATAAACATACTGACCCCGAAGGCGTATTAACGGACTTACTAGATCACCCAGGCTATCAAGACTATGACTACCAATGGATCGTTATTGATAGGGATGCAGAGAAGACTAATGGCGGAGGTCATACCCTGCAAAATTTTAAAAATGCAATCAGTGAAGCCAAAAGCAAAGGGGTAGGTATTGCCTATTCAAACCCTTGCTTTGAGATTTGGTATTTATTGCACTTAGATTTTAGGAACACTGGGATAGACAGAGATGAACTGGTAAAAAGTCTTGAGAAAAAGCATCATTATGAAAAGAATAAGCTGTTTACTTTAGGTTCACAAAAGGTCGCTATTAGAAATGCGCATCAATTACTTGATATTTATCACCCTATTAATCCTGCGGTCGATAATCCAAGTACGACGGTGCATGAATTAGTTGAATTACTGGAGTCTTTTAAAAAGGTTCCCGAGGAAGATAAAAAAGACTTAAAGTTTAAATATA
>JAUVAA010000036.1 GCA_030591965.1 bacterium | reverse complement strand
GCATAAAAATAGGCGAATAAGCCCATCATGCGCCGAAAGCGTATAGGCCAGCTTTGTTGTAGTAGTTTTTTTATCGGTGTTAGTGCAAGACTAATACACAGGAAGCGTAAGGCCCAATCACCTAAGCTAAAGTGTAAGGTTTCAATCGGATTTGCACCTAATTGATCTTGCAGTGTGTCGTTAACTAAGAGCAGGAAGGGCGCTAGGCTGAGTAAAAAAATGCTGATTTTTATAAACGCCCAGCTTTTTTTTGAAAAACGCATTAGAAATATTTCTTAAGATCCATGCCTGTATAAAGTGAGGCAACTTGTTCGCCGTAGCCATTAAATAATTCTGTTTTACGTTTAGGAGTGAAAATACTAGCACCTAATATACGTTCTCTGCTTTGACTCCAGCGTGGGTGTGGAACGTCTGGGTTTACATTAGCATAAAATCCATACTCTCCTGCTGCCATTTTATTCCACGCGGTGGCTGGCATGGTTTCACTAAATCGAATTTTGACGATGGCTTTAATGCTTTTAAATCCGTATTTCCAGGGTACAACTAAACGTAATGGTGCACCATTTTGTTTGGGTAAGTCTTCGTCATACATGCCTGTTGCCATAAAGGCTAGAGGGTGCATGGCTTCATCGATCCTTAAAGCTTCAACATAAGGCCAGTCTAAAGATTTACTGCGTTGCCCGACCATAACTTCTGGATTATACAGTGTGGTAAATTCGACAAATTTTGCTTTTGCTGTAGGTTTGAATTGTTGCAGCATTGCGCCGAGAGGAAAGCCTATCCACGGAACTACCATAGACCACGCTTCGACACAGCGGAATCTAGAGATGCGTTCTTCAAGCGGATTGTTTTTGAGGATGTCTTCTAAATTAAATTCACCCGTTTTTTCTGCTTCGCCTTCAACCGTGATCGTCCATGGGTTGGTTTTTAGTGGTTGAGCTAAAACGGTAGAGTCTTTTTTGTTGGTGCTGAATTCGTAATAGTTGGTGTAATTCGTCGCGTCTTCAATGCTGGTTACTTGCAGATTGGCAGAATAAGGTCCGCCAGGTACGGCTGCGTATTTTTTAGCTTGCTCTGCGCTGGCTGTGCTTGGCAGTAGTGAGGCAATAGATAAGCCGGCGGCGGCTTTGATGATTTTGCGGCGATTTTGAAAAATAGCTTTGTCGGTGATTTCGCTGCTTAAAGTAGATGGTTTTTCCTTAATTAGCATAATTAATTCCCTTAAGTTGTTTTATTCAGTACGTGAGTGATAACTATAACTGAAAATCGATATAAAACAACTGGGTATGTATAGTTGTTTTTCCTGTACAAGTTGCTTATGTGAAAGCTTTTGTAATGACGGGCGGGCTTTAGTCCGCAAGTGGCAGGTGAGTGTCAGTGGGTGTGCAGCGGACTAAAGTCCGCCTAAATTGCACGATGCCGAGGCAGTGCAATAGAAAGTAAACTGGTGATAATAATAAATATAGCTGAAACAATAAGGCAGGTAATTAGTCCAAAGGATTGGTAAATCCAGCCAGATAATATAGTGCCGGTTAAACGGCCTAAGGCATTCGCCATATAGTAAAAGCCCACGTCCATAGATACGCCTTCTTCTTTTGCATAGGCGATAATTAAGTAGGAGTGCACAGCAGAATTAACGGCGAATATTGCGCCAAAGGCTAATAAGCCAATAATTAATACCTTATCAGCTTGCCAGTCTTGTTGTAGAAATCCTGCTATAGCGAGTGGCATAGTGGCTAATAATATTGCCCAAAGCATGGCTGTTTTGCCATCTGGTATTTTTCCTCGACGTATGCCAGTGATTAATGGGGCGGCTGATTGTACAAAGCCATAACCAATAACCCATGCGGCTAATAACGTGCCGACTTCGTTATAATTCCAATGTAAGTTTTCTTGTAAAAAGACGGGCAAGGCAATGACGAACCAGATGTCACGCGAAGCAAATAAAAAGAAGCGTGCTGCTGACAGGCGGTTTACTGCGGCACTTTTGGAAAAAATATCGGTGAATTTGGGTTTATACTTGGTTTTGCCCAAATCTTTTTGTAGTAATAAAAAGCTTAGTATTAATATAATAACTAAACAGCCCGCCATAATCGCAATCGCACCTCTAAACCCTAGGCTTGTTAAAAGAGTCGCCCCGAGAAAAAAGCCGACGCCTTTTAAAGTGTTTTTAGAGCCAGTGAGTAAGGCGACCCATTGATATAATTTTCCTTGTGCGGTATTAGGTACTAATAGCTTAATGCTGCTTTTGGCGCTCATTTTATTCAGGTCTTTGGCAACACCTGATATGGCTTGAGCGACCATTACATAGAGTACGCTGAGTTGTGATGGTTCCACTAAGAGCATACATAAAGCAATGATCTGTAGTGCTAGACCGAAATGCATGGAAGTATTTAGCCCCATGCGCGCAGCAAGCCACCCGCCTATTAAGTTAGTGATAACGCCACAGAATTCGTATAACAAAAACAAGCTAGCCACTTCTAATGGGCTATAGCCTAATTGGTGGAAATACAAAATTACCAGCATCCTGAGTGCGCCATCGGTCAGAGTAAAGGCCCAGTAGCTTGCGGTGACGACCATATATTGTTGTATCGGCGTATTCATAGTCTGAGCCTTAGAGTGATTGCGCTAGCTTTTTAGTTAATTCCATCATACGGTGCACATAACCAACTTCATTGTCGTACCAAGTTAATATTTTTACTTGCGTACCATTGATGATCATTGTCGATAAGGCATCTACCGTGCTGGAGTGTGTATCATTAGTGTAATCGGCAGATACTAAAGGTTTTGTTTCATAACCCAAAACGCCTTTTAATTCACCTGTTGCGGCAGTCTCTAATGCGGCATTAACAACTTCAACGGTAACAGGTTGCTCAACTTCAAATACACAATCGGTTAAAGAGGCATTCGCTAAAGGAACGCGCACGGCGAGGCCGTTTAATTTGCCTTTTAGTTCGGGGAAAATTTCAGTGATAGCTGTGGCAGAGCCAGTGCTAGTTGGAATTAGCGATAAGCCGCTGGCTCTGGCGCGGCGTAAATCTTTATGATATTCATCAAGAATACTTTGCGTATTGGTCATGTCATGAATAGTGGTAATTGAGCCGTGTTTAATACCAAAATTCTCATGAATTACTTTAACGATGGGGGCAATGCAATTAGTGGTACAAGAGGCGGCAGTGACTATATGATGCACAGTAGGGTCATAAAGATGATCATTAACGCCCATGACAATATTTAAAGTTCCATCTTTAACAGGCGCAGAAACGACGACTTTTTTTATGCCTTGCTTAAGGTAAGGCGTGAGTGCTTCTTTGGATTTAAATTTACCAGTACATTCGACCACAATATCAACGCCAAGTTCATGCCACGGAGTATCTTCAAGTGCGCTGTTTTGTGTATAGCTGATCGACTTGTTATTGATAATGATTTTGTTAGTTTCACTTTCCGCACTATGTTCCCAGCGGCCATGTACCGAGTCGAAGTTAAGTAAATGAGCGGCAGTTGCAGCGTCACCGGCCTTTTCATTGATATGTACAATTTCAAATTCTGGCCAATCCCATGCTGCGCGAAATGCCAATCTACCCATGCGGCCAAAGCCGTTGATTGCTACTTTAATGGTCATAATTCTCTCTTAACGTATATGCGGATAAGCGGATGTATTTAAATATAATTAAGCCTTGTTTAGGCTAATTTTTTATTGTGGGGACCTTTGGTCGTGATTATTAGTCGCGGCTAAAAGCCCCTCCCACATGAAGCATAGGTATTTAGACAAGTCTAAAAGTCCTCTCCAGAGGGGGAAGGTTAGATGAGGGGAAATAAATAAAGCTTTGATTTTATTCTCCTCACCCCATTCCTCTCCAGCAGGAGAGGGGGCTAACCATTGTAACTTTTCATTATTCACGGGCAACGGTCTATAAAGTGGTGTCATTCCCGAGGTCTTTTTATCGGGAATCTATGCTTGACAATAGATTCCTGCCAACAGCATGCAGGAATGACGAACTGAAAAACAGTCATTATATTTTTAATAATGAGAAGTTACTAACCATTAATGTAACTTATTGTATTTATATAAAAAGATGTGTAGATAAGTACCTATTTAAAACTAAACTAACACTTTAATGATATGCATTAGCTGAAAAAACGTTTTGTAATTATGCCTCGGTACTTATCTATGCACATGAAGTTCTAATGTACTTAGCAAGCCTTTGTTTTGCCCACATTAGCTAGATCAGTTTGTATTTCTTTACTATTGGCAATGCTTTGCTGAATAAAACTAAATAGTGGCTTTAGCTCTGATTGAGCATAATCAGTTAGTTGGTAATACATCCAAACGCCTTCTCGCCTAGCCGTGACAATGTTGTTGTTGCGTAGATATGCTAAGTGACGTGAAGTGACACTCTGCGATAAATTTAATGTATCCACTAAATCACAAACGCAAAGTTCGCCTTTTTCTAGTAATAAAGCCAGGATGCGCAAACGGACAGGCTCGGAAAGTGCTTTGAAAAGGTTGGCTAGGGTTTCTGTATTCATGGGAAAATTATATTTGCTTAGGCGCATATAAGCAAGTACATTGATTTTATTGTTTAGGAACAGGCACGAAATAACTTTTACATTATCAACGGGGCGCAGGTCTTTAGACTGCACTTTAAAAAGCGGACTAAAGATCCGCGCCCCAGACTTGCCGAAGTTATTTTATGCTCATCCCTTATATTCAGGTTTACGACATACAGAAAACATCCAAACAGTAATTGGGCGCTTTATATTCTTTAATCAAGGTAGAAATTATGAATTCATTTTGGAAAGCTGAGTGGAAATCACTTAGTTTTATAACGCTGATTTTTATTGCTTGTTTTTATTTGCCTGTTGAAGCTTTGCAAGATTCGCCACGGCTTATAAATTCCATTTGGGAGGCTTTATATTTAGTGCGCTGGTATGCACAAGAGCATGTTTTATTATGCTTGATCCCTGCCTTTATTATTGCTGGTGCTATTTCGGTTTTTATTAGCCAAGGCGCAGTGATGAAGTACCTTGGTGTTAATGCTAATAAATTTTTGGCTTACAGTGTGGCTTCGGTATCCGGCACCTTGTTGGCGGTATGTTCGTGCACTGTTTTACCTTTATTTGCTGGGATTTATAAGCGTGGAGCAGGCTTGGGGCCAGCAGTTGCCTTTCTCTATTCTGGGCCAGCTATTAATATATTAGCTATTATCATGACGGCTAAAATACTGGGTGCTGAGCTGGGTATTGCGCGCGCTATTGGCGCGGTTGTATTTAGTGTGCTGATAGGTTTGGTGATGAGTTTAATTTTTCGCAAAGAAGAGCAGGCTAAAGCAACGGCAGCGAAACAAATGATTATGCCGGACGAACAAGAAAATCGACCGCTCTGGCAAAACGCTTTATTTTTCTTTGTTATGGTCGCTATTTTGGTGTTTTCTAATTGGGGCAAGCCGATAGAAACTAGTGGGCTGTGGTATGAGGTTTATACGAGAAAATGGTGGATAACGGGGTTCTTTGGATTAGGTTTTGCAGGGTTATTAGTGGTGTGGTTTAAGCTAAAAGCAGTTTCTGTCGTGCTTGTGTCTAGTGTGGTCGCATTATTTGCTTTTATTTTTCCTGAACAGCCTTTAGTTGCCTTTTCCGCTGCTATTATGGGATTTACACTACTCACTTCCTTGTCGTCTGATGAGGCGAGTGATTGGTTTTCGGCTAGCTGGGATTTTGCAAAACTGATTTTGCCGTTATTATTAATTGGCGTTATTAGCGCAGGGTTTCTGCTTGGCCGGCCGGGGCATGAAGCTTTGATACCAGCAGAATGGATTACTCAGATGGTGGGAGGAAACTCATTTTATGCTAATTTCTTTGCTGCTTTTTCTGGTGCTTTTATGTATTTTGCTACGCTGACAGAGGTGCCTATTTTACAAGGTTTGATTGGCAACGGGATGGGGCAAGGTCCCGCATTAGCTTTATTGCTTGCGGGCCCCGCTTTGTCTTTGCCAAATTTATTGGTGATTCGTACCATTTTGGGGAATACTAAAACACTGGTTTTTTTATTGTTGGTGATTATAGCGGCAACAATTACTGGTATGATTTATGGTTCAATCATGGGGGAGTTAATATGCTGAAAATACAAGTATTAGGTACGGGCTGTAAGAAATGTAACCTACTCAGCGCTAATGCTGAGGCTGCTGCACAAGAGCTAGGTGTAGTCTATGAAATTGAGAAAGTGAGTGATATTAATGAGATTACTGATATGGGAGTTATGATAACGCCTGCTTTAGTAATTAATGGCACGGTTGTTTTGTCAGGTAAATCTTCATCGGAAGAAGAAATTAAGGCATTATTACAGACTATTGAGTAATGAATGGTAGGGCGGACTTCAGTCCGCAAGTCAATGTTGTTGACTTAAGCCCACTTTTGCTGGAGAGGGTTGGGTGAGGAGAATAAAATCATGAAATTATAGCTTCTTCATCAACTTTCTCCCTCTGGAAAAGGAGCTTATTCTTAAGTTAACAGAATTGAGTTCGCAAACCTCGTATATATGATTGATAGCGGACTAAAGTCCGCCCTTGTGAGATTTGATTTTTTAAAATAAAAAACATGGAATTTCTTAAATGACAGCTCAGAAAATTTTAGTAACAGGTGGTGCGGGTTATATTGGTAGTCATGCTTGCGTGGCCTTATTAGAGACGGGTTATGATGTCGTGGTGGTGGATAATTTATCCAATAGCAGTGCGGAATCTTTGGCGCGAGTTAAGCAAATAACGGGAAAAACAGCCACTTTTGTACAAGCAGATATTCGTGACAAGCAAGCTTTAAGTGATGTTTTTTCCGAGCATGAAATTGATGCGGTGATGCATTTCGCAGGCTTGAAAGCGGTAGGTGAATCTTGTGTGCAGCCCATACGTTATTATCAAAATAATGTTTATGGCACTTTGGTTTTAACTGAGGTGATGCAAGAATTTGCCGTTAAGAAACTGATCTTTAGCTCATCAGCAACGGTTTATGGTGAGCCAGATACGGTGAAATATAACGAAGATCTACCAGTGTTTGGAGCGACTAATCCTTACGGAAAATCGAAAGCGATGGTTGAAGACATTTTGCGAGACTTATCTGTTGCTGATGATTTAATAAAAGCCGATAAACCGTGGGAAATTATTTTATTACGCTATTTTAACCCCATGGGCGCACATGAAAGTGGCTTGATTGGTGAGGATCCTAACGGTATTCCGAATAATTTAGTGCCTTATGTATCTCAAGTGGCAGTAGGTAAATTGGCGCAGTTATCGGTATTTGGCGGCGATTATTCAACAATTGATGGCACGGGCGTACGTGATTATATTCATGTGGTTGATTTAGTAAAAGGACATTTGGCTGCGCTTAAGGCTTTAGACGATTCATCACTGAATATAGGCTGTAAAGCTTATAATCTCGGTGCGGGTAGAGGCTATAGTGTTTTGCAGATTATTGCTGCTTTTGAGCGAGTCACAGGAAAAACAATTAATTACAAAGTCGTCGAACGTCGTACAGGTGATGTGGCGGAAAATTATGCGGATCCTGGTTTAGCACTGCGTGAATTGAACTGGAAAACTGAAAAGAATTTAGACGATATGGTCGAGGATACTTGGCGCTGGCAAAGTCAAAACCCTAACGGCTATCACTAAGGAATAGAGAGAAAATGGCAATTGAAATAGAACGTAAGTTTTTACTGGCAAATGATAGTTGGCGGGCAATGGTGTCTAAGTCGATTAACTACCGGCAAGGTTATTTGAATAGTGATGAGCATAGCTCGGTAAGGGTTCGAGTCAGTGATGGTACCGCGAAGCTTAATATTAAAAGCGCTACGATAGGTTCGGAGCGCCAAGAGTATGAATACGATATTCCATTAGCTGATGCGCATGAGTTATTAACGACTTTATGCCATAAGCCTTTAGTAGAAAAAACGCGGCACCTTGTTGTTATTAAGCAACATACATGGGAAATTGATGAGTTTGAGGGCGAGAATGCCGGTTTGATTGTTGCTGAAATTGAATTGTCGGCTGTGGATGAAGCTTTTGATAAGCCGAACTGGGTCGGTGAGGACGTGACAGAAGATATACGCTATTACAATAATCAGTTATCTAAAAAACCGTATACAACTTGGTAGTCGTATCATTTTTGCAACACTTGTTGCAAAAATGATAATAAGCAACTATATTGGTTCCCATGAAACAAATAGCTGCTTTTTTCTTGGTCTTTATTTTTAATTTAATGCCTGCTTCAGTCTGGGCATATGATTTAGCGCCTGCTGTTCAGCATATAGAATCAGAATGGGCGCGCATTCATTATAGTGTTGCTAGAGAACAACAAGATAAAGAGTTCAAATACTTATTAAGTAAAGTGACTGATTTACAGGCACAGTATCCAAAGCAAGCGGAGTTTATTATTCTGCAAGCAATTATTGTTGCAAGTAATGCTGAGAATGTTGACGCTTTTAGCGCTTTAGAGGCAATTCATGAGGCTAAAGATCTTTTAGTGCAAGCGATTGAGCTTAACCCTAAAGCATTAGATGGCGCGGCATTTGTTACTCTAGGAACGCTTTATTATATGGTTCCTGCCTGGCCTGTTGCTTATGGAGATAATGACAAGGCGCAACAGTTGCTGGAAAAAGCTTTGTCTATAAATGCCAATACCATCGATGCTAATTTTTATTATGCTGACTTTCTTGTTAGGCAAGGTAAGCAGGAGCAAGCAATTAAGTACTTTAATCGCGCGCTGACTGTTCCTGTTAGAGCGACCCAGATATTTGCTGATACACAATTACAGGCACAAGCAAAGTTAGCGATTAATCAGCATGGACAGGAAGGGCGCAAGCAAGGATTTTCTTTAGCTGCTAATTAGTTTTTATCTCCGAATGCCTCGTATTCGCAAGTAGTAGGGCGGCGCTTTAGCCCGCGTTTATACCGCTTAAACCCATGGGCTAAAGCGCGCCCTACTTGTTATTGTTACACTCCCATTTCTTAGCGCTTTCACCTAGTCTCGTTTTCAGGGATAATGGGGAGTTTTTTCAAACTCACCCTTACAAGCTAAACGCATGAAACAAAAGTTAGAATCCCTCTTATTAGGCGCTGTTGCAGCATTAAAAACACAGGGCCTTTTAGAGCAAGGGCTAAATCCAACAATTAATATTGAGCGTGCGCGAGACCAGTTACATGGCGATTTTGCGTCTAATTTATCCTTGATGTTGGCTAAACCAGCCAAAATGAACCCGCGCCAATTAGCGGAAAAAATTGTCGAAAATTTACCTGCAGATCCAGCCGTTACTAAAGTGGAAATTGCCGGCCCTGGATTTATCAATTTTTTTATTGATCCGACAGCGCAATATCAAATCATCAGAAAAATTCATGAACAAGGCGAGCAGTTTGGCTTAAGTCAGGTTGGTGCGGGTAAAAAAGTTCAAGTTGAATTTGTTTCTGCCAACCCAACAGGGCCTTTGCATGTGGGTCATGGACGTGGCGCTGCATATGGTTCCGCTGTCGCTGATTTACTTGCGGCTGTCGGTTTTGATGTGCACCGTGAGTATTATGTCAATGATGCAGGTCGTCAAATGGACATTTTAGCCGCGAGCATTTGGTTGCGTTACCTTGAAGAATGCGGTGAAGTCCTTACTTTTCCGAGTAATGCTTATCGTGGTGATTATATTCGTGATATAGCCGCTAACTTACATCGCCAAGCGGGTAATGAATATCGTCATCCTATTGATTTGGTGTTCGAAGATATTCCTGCCGATGAGCCGGAAGGTGGCAGTAAAGATGAGCATATTGATGCTTTGATTGAGCGCGCAAAAACCTTGCTAGGCGCTAAAGAATATCGATCTGTTTTTCAGTCGGGGTTAAATGAGATTTTAGCGGATATACGCCAAGATTTAGGTGAATTCGGCGTTAATTATCAAGAGTGGTTTTCTGAGCGTCAATTAATGGATGATGGTTCTATAGATGAAGCGCTTAAGCGTTTAGATGCAGAGGGTCATTTATACGTAAAAGACGGCGCGACTTGGTTTGCTTCGAGTAAATTAGGTGATGAGAAAGATCGCGTCGTTGTTCGTGATAATGGCCAGGGCACTTATTTTGCATCGGATATTGCTTATCATATGAATAAACTGGATCGAGGCTTTGATCAGATTATTAATATCTGGGGTGCAGATCACCACGGCTATATTCCGCGTGTTAGAGCGGCAATGCAGGCTTTAGGTGCTGATACTGAGAAATTAAAAGTTTTATTGGTTCAATTTGCTGTGTTGTATCGCGGTGATGAACAAGTGCAAATGTCCACACGTTCAGGCTCTTTTGTGACCCTGCGCCAGTTACGTAACGAAGTGGGGCAAGATGCGGCGCGTTTTTTCTATGTGATGCGTAAATCTGAGCAACATATGGATTTTGACTTAAAACTGGCTACTTCTAAAACTAACGAAAACCCTGTTTTTTATGTGCAGTATGCGCATGCGCGGGTTTGTAGTGTGTTAAGACAGCTTGATGAAAAAGGCTTGGCGCGTGATATTACTTTAGGTGATGAGAGTTTAGATCGATTGGTTGAGCCTCAAGAAATTAGCTTGGTGAGTAATTTAATACGTTATCCTGAAATTTTAGAAAAAGCCGCCTTGCAATATGAGCCACATTTGTTGGTCAACTATTTGCGTGAGTTAGCAGCAGAATTTCATAGCTACTATAACGCGCATCAATTTATTGTTGATGATGAGGGTGTGCGTAATGCGCGGTTGAATTTAAGTTGTGCGGTGAAACAAGTTTTAGCTAATGGGCTAAACTTATTGAGGATTAATACACCGGAAGCAATGTAATGGCTCAAGACTATAAGAATCGAGCAGGCTTACCTAGAAAAGGGGGGCAAGTAAAAAAAACGCCTCCTAAAAACTCAGGCCAGCGTAAGTCGCCAGTTAAAGCTAGTAAACCCAATAAATCTAGAGTCAGCGCAAGAAAGCCTGCGTCGCTTGGTAATACTGAAAAAGTATCAGCGTGGCGTTGGGCTTTGGTTGTTGTACTGGTGGGTATTTTTGCTTATTTCTTACATCTCATCTCTTCAACCGCTGAGCCAGAGACTGGCAAGCCAGTTAAGATAGCTAAACCAATCAGGCAAGAAGTTAAAAAAATAGAGGTGAAACCAGCACCGTTAAAAGTGATAACGCCAGTTGCTAAAAAAGTTAAGCCCAAACCAGCTGCAAAACCTGAAATTCAGTTTGATTTTTATAAAGTTTTGCCTGAAGCAGAATTTGTTGTACCGGACTACGAAGTAAAAACCCGTAAACGGGAAGAGCGGCTTGGAAAAGTTAAGCAAGGCGCGCTGTATTCAGTGCAGGCGGGTTCATTTCGTAAATATACGGATGCGGACAGCTTAAAGGCCAAACTAGTCTTAATGGGCTTCTCGCCCCAGATTGAAAAAGCACCTGTTAAATCAGTAATTTGGTATCGAGTTAAGATGGGGCCTTATAAGCGTATGGCCTCAGTGGACGCTATTAAATCTCGCTTAACAGATAATGGTATGGATGCTTTGGTGATTGAGGTAAAGAAATAAATAGAACTTGAGCGTGTATGCGAGAAGAAAGATTGGTGATTAAAAATATTCTCTGCTAACGAAAGTTAACAGAGAATATTTTATTTTGAGTTATTCAAAGTTATTGTCGTATTTTTTTAGACCTTCAAATAATTGAGCTTCTTGTTGTACAGATTTAGTATCTTGGCTGTAATTTAAGTGCTCTGTTTCCCTGCTTTTTAAGATTGTAACGAGTCCAATCGCAAGAAATGCACATACAGCAATAATGATAATATAAGTATTGTCCTTTTTTACTTTTTCTTCAGCCATTTTTAAAATCCTATTGTTATTATTGTGAAGTAACCATGTAAAAACTATTTAAGTTTTTCATGGTAAGCTTTTATTTTAGATTTAATGTTAAGAGTTGATGTCGAATTTTTATATTAGTTTTTACTCGACACGGCCTTTATAGCATGAAAAAAGTTTTTGTAAAACAAAAGAATAGGATTCTTTGATTAAAAACGAATTATTTTCGCCCCATTCAATTCAACAAATCAATCAATAACCCACCTAAGTTCTGCTGTTGATGTTCTATAGTTAAGCGATTGGCCAGAATAATAGATTTTAGTTCAGTGAGTGCATGACTGAAATCATCATTAACGACTAGGTAATTATATTCTGCATAATGGCTCATTTCAGTGACAGCATCTTGCATGCGCCGGTCAATTACCGCTTTGCTATCCTGACCACGACCTTGTAAGCGTTCGCGTAAAACCTCTGTTGAAGGCGGCAGAATAAAAATAGAGATAGCATCGGGTAAGATATATCTGATTTGTTCTGCGCCTTGCCAGTCTATTTCTAAAATAACATCATTACCTTGTTTTAAACTGTCTTCTACGGATTTTTGTGAAGTGCCGTAGTAATTATCAAATACTTGGGCGTATTCAAGAAAGGCTTGTTGCTCGATCAGAGTTTTAAACTTTTCCACAGGGGTAAAGAAGTAATCAGCACCGTCAACTTCGCTTGGCCGTTGCGCTCGTGTGGTATGCGATACTGACACCATAAGTTTGTCGGTAATAGGGACTAGCTTTTTAATTAAGCTGGTTTTTCCGGCACCAGAAGGTGCTGAGATGATATAAAGTTTGCCTTTTTTCATAATGTATTCCTTACTCGATATTCTGTACTTGTTCGCGCATTTGCTCTATGAGCACTTTCATTTCTATAGAAAATGCAGTCATTTCTTTGTCAGCTGATTTTGAGCCTAAAGTATTAGCTTCGCGATTCATTTCTTGCATAAGAAAATCTAAACGACGACCGACGGGTTCGTCTTGCTCTAAAACACGAAGTACTTCAGTGATATGCGTATCTAAGCGGTCTAATTCTTCATCGACATCTAATTTTTGCGTTAATAAAACCATTTCCTGTTCAATACGCTCATGGTTTGGTTCAGCGACTAATTCAGCAATATGTGTTTTAAATTTAGTGCGTAAAAGCTCTAAAACAACAGGCATGCGGGCGTGCGCTTGACCGACAAATTTTTGTAACTTGATGCAACGAGCACGGATGAGGTGGCTGAGTTGCGCGCCTTCTCGCTGACGTGCTTCTAGTAAGTTATCAATAGCTGCTTGTAGTAGTTGTTGCAGCGCTTGTTGTAATGCCGCCTTATCACTTTCTTTTTCGACTTGTACTCCGGGAAATGTCAGTATTTCAAGAGGGGAGATAGAGCGCGAAGAGCCCATTAGCTGCTCTATGTC
Source organism: bacterium (assembly GCA_030591965.1). Taxonomy (GTDB): domain Bacteria; phylum Pseudomonadota; class Gammaproteobacteria; order Methylococcales; family Methylomonadaceae; genus Methyloprofundus. The sequence continues at coordinate 5,952 of JAUVAA010000036.1, read as the reverse complement.
TTTAGTAGTGGCTAATAAGGCTTTAACGGCCTGCATATCGACAGATACATTGTGTTGTACTAAGTTATGTTTTTTATAGCTTAGGCTGCATTCTATTTTTCCCCGTTTCAGTTTGTTGCTGATTGCGCTACGTATATCGGCTTCAGCAAAGCGAAAGCGCTCGGGAATTTTTAAGCTAATATCACAGTAACGGTGATTAACTGAGCGTAATTCGCAGTTTAGGGTCAGGTTTTCAAATTCCATTTCACTATTGGCAAAAGCCGTCATGCTATTAGTCATGTCTTTTCCTTGATTAAGAGGTATATAATAAAAAGTGGCGTAATAATTGTTCGGTATTGGCCATGCCTTGCTCTAAATTTTTGATGATTTCTGGCATGGTGATTTCGCCGGCTGTTTTTCCTGCCGCCCAATTAGCTATAACGGAGCAGTTAGCATAGGGGATTTCTAGTTCTCTAGCGAGGGCGGCTTCTGGCATGCCTGTCATGCCGACTAAGTCGCAGCCATCACGTTCCATGCGTGAAATTTCAGCCGCAGTTTCTAATCGTGGCCCTTGTGTGCAACCATAGATCCCTCCCGCTTGTATATCTAGTTGAAGTGCTTTGGCGCTAGAAATTAACTGTAAGCGTAAAGCTTCATCATAGGGGTAACTAAAATCAATATGCTGCACAGGGGCGCTATCTTCCGCCAAAAAGCTGTGTTCACGGCCATAGCTATAGTCAATGATTTGCGTGGGGATAGCAATACGTGCGGGGTGCATTTCGGGGGTAATTCCACCCACAGCAGCAACAGCAATAATTTGTTCTGCACCGGCTTGTTTTAATGCCCATATATTAGCGCGGTAGTTAATTTTGTGTGGCGCGATGGTATGTGGATTACCGTGGCGCGCGAGGAAAATAACTTTCTGCCCTTCGAGTTCACCAATAATACATGCGGCTGATGGGGTGCCGTAAGGTGTTATATAAAGTTGCTCATCGATGATGTTAATGGATTCTATTTGGGTCAGGCCTGAGCCGCCAATAATTGCCGTTGTTTTCATGGTGGTATGTATTTGTGGGTGTTGCTATTTAAGCGCAAGCATAGATGCCCGCCGCATTGCGTAAGTAGCCTTTGTAGTCCATGCCATAACCATATAAATAATGGTCGGCAACTGAAAGCCCTATAAAGTCAGCTTGTACAGGTTTGGGTTTATTAATTTGTTTGTCGATTAAAACCGCACTATAAACCTGATTTGCACCTTGTTCCTGACAATATTGATAAATAGCCTCAAGCGTGAGGCCTTCATCAAGAATGTCGTCAATAATCAGTATTGCTCGATTTTTAAGGTCGCTGCCGGGCTTTTGCAGCCAATTAATCGTGCTTCCTCTGGTTTCATTACCGTAGCGACTGACATTAATAGCATCAAGTGTTAAAGGGAAATTAAGCTTGGTCATTAATTTTCCAGCAGTAACAATGCCACCATTCATCACACATAAGATAATCGGATTTAGCGATGCTAATGAGGCGTTGATTTTTTCTGCCATAACATCAATGGCTGCTTCTACTTCTGCTTCAGAATGCAGTAATTGGGCGTTTTTTTGTACCTGTTCAATTTCATTAAGCATAAGCTTCAGCCAGCTTGTTAATTTGTTGGCTAATAGTTTGCCATCTTTCGTTATTTTTAAGCGCTTGTTGCGTTAGACTTGATTTTCCAAGCATCGCTAATAGTCGTTGTTCGCGTAGTGGAATGTATTCTATTGCTGTGGCATCCAAAACCTGCTCAGCAGCGAGAGGGTTGTTGCAGACTAAAATCATATCGCAACCTGCTTGACGTGCGAGTTTTGCGCGCTCAGGAAAATTACCTACGATCGCAGCGCCTTCCATGCTTAAATCATCGCTAAATACGGTACCATTAAAGCCTAATTGTTTACGTAAGATTTCTGTTATCCAAATAGTGGAGAACCCCGCAGGCAGTTCATCAACAGCAGGATAAACAACGTGAGCTGGCATAATGCCTTCTAAGCCTTCGCTAATCAGCTGTTTAAACGGAAGAATATCTTTATTGTAAATACTGTCAAAATCGCGCTTATCAACGGGTAATGTTAAGTGTGAGTCTAAAGCGACTGCGCCATGCCCAGGAAAATGTTTACCAATGGCGGCCATGCCTGCGTTACGCATGCCTTTTCTAAAGTTACTGGTCAATTGGCAGGCTTGTTCTGTATCTTGGGAAAATGAGCGGTTGCCAATAATTTCGCTGACGCCGCAATCAATGTCTAAAACGGGAGCAAAGCTGAAATCAATCCCGAGGCTAAGTAGTTCAGCGGCCATTAACCAGCCTGCGTCGCTGGTTAATTCTGGTTGATTGGCGTAAGCGGCAGCAGGAGGTAAGCGGGTAAAACCATTTTGAAAGCGTTGCACCCGTCCGCCTTCTTGATCAACGGCAATGAGTATCGGCCCTTTTCTCGTGGTTTTTATTTGTTGGTTTAATTCGGCAATTTGCTCTGGGGTTTCGTAATTGCGTGCAAATAATATAATCGCCCCTGTATTGGGATGAGCAATTTTTTCTTTATCATATTGACTAAGCTTTGTGCCCTCAATATCAATCATAACGGGGCCGATAGGCAGCAGTTTTTTCATTTTAAATGTGTCTGTGGTCTCAGGAATATAAAAAATCTATAAAGGTAGATTTTAATAAGCTAACTGATGTGATGAATGCTAAATATTATAAACAAACTTTGTGTTTGGCGGCAGGATATTGCACTTTTCAAGATAGTGTCAGTATGACTGATATCAGTGTTATGTCTGTAGCGGGCTCAATAATTGAACAATCTTGAAATAAATGCGTTATTTTATTTATTAGCGCAAAGCTTAATAAGTAGGAAATGTTCCCGATTGCAGCGATAATAGCGGCTTAATATTGAGTAGATTAACTAAAAGTGGTGGGTTACAAAAGAAGGTGCTTTTATTTATGGATACCCCGACATTTTAACAAGATAAAATAGAACAAATGATACTTAGAATGATAAAAAATTTACTGTTGTTGATAGCGACTGCTGTCTTATTAAGTGCTTGTGGTGAAAGTGATCCGGTAATGAAGGATATTCGTAAACAAGGCAAGTTAATTGTTTTGACACGTAATTCGCCTACGACTTATTACCTTGATTCCAGTGATGAGCCAGCTGGGTTTGAGTATGATTTAAGTAAAGCGTTGGCTGACTCTTTAAATGTTGAAGTGGAGTATAAGCTCTATGATAATATTGAAGAGATTATGGCTGCGATTAACAAAGGAGAGGGGCATATTGTTGCGGCAGGCTTAACGCAAACGGATAGCCGAGCACTAAATCAAACTTTTGGTCCAGGATATAAAACGGTACAGCAGCAAGTGGTTTGTCACCGTAAAATTAACATGCCAAAAGAGACGGGTGATCTATTAGGGCGTTCAATATTAATTATTGCCGAAAGTAGTTATCAAGAGTCGTTGCTTGAGCTAAAGGAGAGTTATCCTGAGCTAGCATGGCAAGTGACTAGCGATTTATCAACTGAACAAGTTTTAGATAAGGTAGAAAAAAAATCGGTTGACTGTACTGTGATTGACTCTAATATTATGTCGCTTAATCGACGCTATTATCCTAATTTAATGGTCGCTTTTCCTATTTCTGAAGAGCAGGAATTAGCTTGGATGCTACCTACTGATGTAGGTTACTTTAAGAAGTATGTGGAAGACTGGTTTGCCCAAATTGAACAAAACTCAACTCTTAATATTATTAATGAGCGCTATTATGGTTATGCCGATATTTTTGATTATTATAATAATCATGTTTATCTGAAACGAATTACTAGTAGATTGCCAAAATATAAGGCAGCTTTTAAAACAGTTGCCAAGCAATATCAGCTTCCTTGGACTTTATTAGCAGCTCAATCCTATCAAGAGTCTGGGTGGAATGCAGCAGCACGGAGCCCTACGGGTGTTAGAGGCCTAATGATGCTAACTCAAAATACCGCTAAAGCAATGGGGATTACTAAGCGTATCGATCCAATGCAAAGTATTAAAGGTGGCGCTAAATATTTGGATAAAATGCTGAAAAAAATCCCTGAGGATGTCGCAGGCTCTGATCGTATCTGGTTTGCCTTAGCCGCATATAATGTCGGCTTTGCGCATTTACTTGATGCTCGAGCGTTAGCTAGACAGTTGGGTAATAGCCCTAGTACCTGGCATGATATGAAAAAAGTGCTACCCTTATTAAGTCAAAAAAAATATTATAAGAACTTGAAATATGGTTATGCAAGAGGTGCGGAGCCGGTTAAATATATAGACCGGGTACGTTATTACCAAGATGTATTGGTGAATACTTTAAGTAAGGTTTGAGGTGTTGCACCTTTGTTCTTATGTAGGGGTAAGCTACTAAAGAGTCTTTAGCTATTTATAAGGTTTATAATTAAGCTCTAGAGTTTTAAAGCTAGGGTCGTTGTACAAAAATGGAGAATTAGTGTGCGTATTTTTTTATTATTACTAAGTTTATTGTTCATTCCTAATTATGCAACAGCAGGAGAGGATGAAGCTACTGAGGCGGTAGTGGAATATTTAGAGCTAAAGCCTAAGTTTACCGTTAATTTAGCAGAACGGAAAAAGTATTTACGTGTAGATATTCAGCTGATGGTCGAAGGTGATAAGTCGATAGAAAAAGTAAAAAAACATTTTCCTGCAATTCGTCATGGCTTGATCATGCTCTTTAGTGGTAAGGCAGCTGCTGATTTACAGACAATGGAGCAGCGTGAAAAATTGAGAGAAGAAGCATTGAAAGAGGTAGAAGAAACACTGGAAAAGCATGCAAAAAACAGTGATGGTTTAAGGGATCTATTTTTTACAGAATTTTTAGTACAGTAATCATCTTATTGCTTTTGTTCTCTATTGTAGTGATTTTATTCCTTGTTCATTTAAGCAGATGCCTAATATTTGCGCGATACTCCTGATGAGTGTCGCAGTATTTTGTGAATTCAGGTGTTACCACGAATAACTCAAACTTAGCGTCAAAAATCCTTACTTTTTAAGCTGTTTATACTATCATTGTATAGATTGGTAAACGAGTTAGAAAGGAGAAGAGCATGGCGACTAAAAAAGTGAATAAGAAAAATGTTGAAAAAAAGGCTGACAGTAAAAATGAGGGCAAGGTACAGGTCTGGATTAAAAAAGAAACAATAGAATATGAGCAAGAGTTACATAGGCTTCAAGTTGAATTATTGAAGTTTCAGAATCACGTCAAAGAAAATGGCCTGAAAGTTTTAATGATCTTTGAAGGTCGTGATGCCGCAGGTAAAGGCGGGACGATTAAAAGAATTACGGAGCATTTAAACCCACGTGGCGCAAAAGTGGTCGCTTTGGAAAAACCTTCCGATACAGAAAGAACGCAGTGGTATTTTCAGCGCTATATTCAAAACTTACCTTCGGCGGGTGAAATTGTTTTATTTGACCGCTCTTGGTATAACCGCGCAGGTGTTGAGCCGGTAATGGGGTTTTGCTCTGAAGCTGAACATAAGGAATTTTTAAGAGAAACGCCCGAATTTGAAAAAATGATTGTTAATTCAGAGATTATTTTTATTAAATTTTATTTCTCGGTCAGTAAAAAAGAGCAAGCTAAACGGTTTGAAAAGAGAATTACTGACCCTTTAAAACAGTATAAGATTTCCCCTGTTGACCAGGAAGCACAAAGGCTTTGGGATAAATATACGATTGCGAAGTATTCGATGTTGCTATCTACGAATACACCTTATGCTGAGTGGACGGTAATAAAATCGGATAACAAGAAAAAAGCACGAATTAATTGCATTAAACATATTTTGTCGCATGTAGAGTACCCCAATAAAATTTCAGATGATCATTTGAAGGAAGATCACGATATTTTAGTTAATGGTGCTGATGAGATAAAAAGAATGGAAATTAATATGAACAAAGCGGTTTAAATCGCTTGTTGTAATACT
>JAUVAA010000071.1 GCA_030591965.1 bacterium | reverse complement strand
CATCAGAGGAAACCTTTAAGAAAGTCTTTAATCTAATTCCTGAAGGGCAAAAAAAGCACATACCATCCCAGCATAAAAAGTTCTGGAAGGAGGTGGAATCAACAGGTGGTTTGTCCTCAACTGAAGAGGGGAGGAATACTGTTCGAAAGACCTGCCCGAAGAGTAAAAAACCTATCTCTGTGTACTCTTTATCCACTAGTTTACAGTTCTTAAATAAAGCACCTTAACCCTCACAATCGTACAAATCGTACAAACAGTCCGTTAATGTAGTTATTGGCGGATTTGTACGATTTGTACGGTTTCTACGGCAGTATAGGCAGGAAACAGCAGTAATAACTAACAGTATACTCATCAACAATTACTTATGTAGTTACTAATTTATAAGTATTAAATGTGTATCTCCTTAGTCATTCTTTACCCCTTAGTGCACCAATATATGAGTAGGCAGTTACTTAATACTAACGTTACCCACGAACCATTAATTTACTATGAATACAGCAACGAGTAAGACAAAAGTAACACCTAACAAATCGTTGAAGATAGACTTCATATCATTCACTTTTGATATTAAAGGTAAGTCCGCCAGGAAGAAGGTTCACCATCGGATAAAAGCACTTAAGGATGAATGTAATAACCAAGCATTACCTCTATCTATTGATGATACAAGCAACACTATAAGCAGCATCAAATATGCTATGAAATTTGAATCAGGGAAGAAGCAGAATTACATCATGCAATACTTCGAGACCTGCTTGATCGATATTAAAACTGATGTCGGTAATTTCACTGTTAAGTTATCGTACAACCCTATCGATGATAGAAAGCGCTTTCTACGTGTAGAGTTTAACCCCGCTAAATCAGGAGTAAGTGGTGTGGCCACTGTCTGTAATTTATTAGTGAAGTTGCTGGGTCAGAAGGCGGCTTCTTTAATCTATAATGAGGCTAAGATTACAAGGATAGATATTACTTTAGATCGTTATGGTCTAAAGCATAATTACTATACACACGTGGATAGAATGGCCATGTCTAAGCGCTATGTAAATAAAGCCTCTGTTAATGCTAAGGATGTTAAAGATACACAAGTGTTAGGCGCACCTAAAGGTAAATTGCTGCTAACCATTTATGACAAATCTGCCGAACAATTTCTCAAGAAGGCTAAGGGTACTCCTGATAATACACTAAGGTTCGAATTCAGGATACGTAACCTAGACTACCCAATGGCTAACTTGTTAATGGCTGCTAACCCTTTTACGAGCCTTCACTTTTATCCTTTAAAGGCTATTAACGATGAGCTATTTGTTCGTAAATTTAGGCATAGGGTTAAGAAATATGGAGTACCTTTCGCTTTAGGTAAGATTGCTGATTATCCAACGCGTAGACAGCATATTAATAGGCTAAAGAAGTACGAGCGTCGTATCATTAATGTTAAGAGTGCATGGAAGCAATGGCCTGCTGCTGTTGAAGTGCTAGATCCCTTTAAAGCTATAGCTACTGGATAGTTGTCTCATCATGATGGTAATGTTAAGAGGACGGTAATACATTGATGAATAATTAAGTGCTGCTAATTATCAATCTAGTGCCTTTTGCTCGGCTATTACTACTAACGATAGTGTTTTAAAACTCACTGTTTATAGCGTCTAATGTGCCCTCTGTAGATGCGTATAGAGGGTAGTTTAGGGCATACAACGGCAGGTAATTTCAATCGAGTACATTACCCCTGAATTTTGGTGTGATAGGGAATAACCGCTGTTTGTTAGTCTGGTGCTAGTTTATATTAATACATGTTAACGTAAGTTAAGTAGTCACTCCGTACTGAGAACGCTATTTTAACCATCATGGGAGATTGTAAAAAAAACGGTGTGTCACTGCTAATATTTACTTTTAATTTATGGGGTAGGTCCAGGGGTTAATTAATTCTAGGCTCTCTAGGGCATTAAAATCAGTAATATTCCTGGTCGCTAATAGCGCGGTGTGTTGTATTGCAATAGCAGCAATTTGGGCATCCTCAACGGTCATTGGCCGACCTTGTTTTTTTGCAGTAGCAATAACTTTGGCATAGTGCGTTGCTGTTTCACTATCAAAAGGTAAGCACCGGTTTTCGAAGCTTGTAAATATTAACTCGGCTACTTTTAGTAAGGACTGTTTTCTTTTGCCATCATCTAAGATAGCAATGCCCATTTCAATTTCAGCCTTAACAATGGAAGGAAGGAATAATTCATTGCTAAACTGATCATCTAACCAAGCAATAACACCGGCATCAGGGCTGGTTTTCATTAACTCAGAAATAACATTGGTATCTAGCAGTATCATTGGTTATTTTCTGAAAAGACTGGTGCAGTACGTGGAAGTGAACGTTTTGGTGTTTCTAACTCAATGTTTGATGTGAGTTCTGTGACTATTTTCTTATGTAGCTGACTGCCAAAGTTTTTTTGTTTAGTGGGAAGCAAAGCTTTTTTAAGAATACGGTAAACCTCTTCTTCAGTAGAGCAATTGTGTTGTTTGGCATTAATTTGTAATTGCTTCTCCATTGCAGCATCAAAATTGTGAACAGTTAATGTCGTCATAATAGTCTCCATATATCGTTATGAATGCTTTAATTAATAGGGTACCCATGAGGTGCCATTATCTACCCACACTATACTTAATTCTAGTTAACCAGGTAACCTGTATTTTTAATTAACTATAGCTTCCCAAAATCTTTATTGATTCCCGCTTAAATAATGCTGTACACTTTTCAAAAATATTCAATTTGATAAAGTGATGATGGCAGAAACTAAAACAACACGCGGTGGAGCAAGAGCAGGAGCAGGGCGTAAAAAAGGTTCTTCCGTGTATGGTGAAACTACCAAAGCTATTCGTGTACCTGAGAGCATGATCCCTGCAGTAAAGGTGATGCTAAGTCAGCGTAAACTGCTAACAACAGAACTAGCTAAAGTCTATAGGCCTGATCAACAAGCACCTTCCATAAGTATTCCACTTTTTTCCAGTAAAGTATCCGCTGGCTTTCCATCCCCTGCAGATGATTACATTGAGAAAACACTAGACCTGAATGATCTACTTATTCAACAGCCAGCCGCTACGTTTTTTGTGAGAGCAGAAGGCGAGTCTATGCTAGGTGCAGGCATTCATCCTAATGATATTTTAATCGTAGATCGTTCACTTAAAGCAACGGTAGGGAAGGTGGTTATCTGCGCTTTGAATGGAGAGCTCACCGTAAAACGCTTAAAGAGCATTGGTGAAGAGATAATACTCGGTGCTGAAAACCCAGAGTATGCGGACATTACTGTTAAAGAAGGAACCGATATGCTGATCTGGGGTGTTGTTACTAATGTTATCCACTCCCTGTAATGCAGCAGCCTTTAATCGCACTGGTAGACTGCAATAACTTCTATGTCAGCTGTGAGCGTGTGTTTCGTCCTGATCTAATTAATAAGCCTGTTGCTGTCCTGAGTAATAACGATGGCTGTATTGTTGCTCGTAGCCAAGAAGTAAAAGACCTCGGTATTAAAATGGCAACGCCTGTGTATAAAGTGCAGCACTTAATCAAGCGCCACAAAATACACCTGTTCTCATCAAACTACACACTGTATGCGGATATGTCGCAACGTGTCATGCAGTGTCTAGAAGCTTTTTCACCCCAAGTCGAAGTTTATTCAATTGATGAATCCTTTCTTGATTTAACAGGCGTTTGTGAAAACAATAGCCACAGCTATGGCCTAGCCATCAGGAACAAAGTCTATCAAACCACAGGTATTACCGTTTGTGTTGGCATGGCACAAACTAAAACATTAGCCAAACTCGCCAATTATGCCGCTAAGAAGTGGCATAAAACCGGTGGCGTTCTAGACCTATCAAACCCCATACGCAGAAACAAACTGCTTAAAATAACGCCCGTAGATGAAATATGGGGTATAGGCCGTCAAACTGCCAAGCGTTTGCATGTGATGGATATTCACACTGCTTATGATTTAGCCATGCAATCACCTGAAAGCATCCAAAAGCAATTCAATGTCGTCATTGCGAGAACGGTAATGGAACTTAACGGAACCGCTTGTTTAGCGTTAGAGGATATTCAGGTAGATAAGCAACAAATTGTTTGCTCACGTAGCTTTAAAAGACGCCTAACTGACTACCAAGAACTCTCAGAAGCACTGGCTAGTTTTACGCGCACCGCAACAGAGAAACTACGCAAACAAAATTCAGTCACATCTTCAGTAACCGTGTCTATTAGAACCAATCCCCACAACCCCGAAGAGCCACAGTATCAGCGCTCAATCAGCAGCACGCTGGCGCATGCAACTAACGATACACGGCAGATCACTTGCATAGCTAAACGTCTACTCAGAGAAATCTATAAACCAGGCTACCGTTATCAAAAATGTGGTGTACAGCTAGGATATATTCATAACAAAGTAACACCTAATCAAAGTGACCTATTCAGCCTAGTGACAGAAGATAATAGCGAACCACTGATGCAAGTTATGGATAAGATCAATCAGCAGTTCCCTAAGGCGATAAAGCTCAGTGCAGAAGGCCTAACCAACACATGGCAAATCCCCGTGGAATATCTATCTCAACATTACACGACTGATTGGTCTGAATTAGCGGTAGTGAAGTGCCATTGAGAATATTCCTTCAGCCTAATAACTATTAGAAGCGGCTATTTCTATGGATAACCCTAAATAAGCTCGACTAATCAATAGGAAGAGGCTGTTTTAACTCTGTTACTTTCCATAGTGATGTTTGAGGATAACTACGCGTGAGTTCTAGTTATACCAGCGGTTACACACATTTTCTGTGGATAAGATTGTGTGCAGTTTTTGCGTAACTACCTCAGGCTACTGTATTCAAAGGCTACAGTTTAAATCGTACAATATTTAGACAATTAGGAGGGCTTGTAAATACAGGAGATATTAGTCGTTCATTACTTTGTCTAACGAAGGCAAGGTAACTTAAGTTTTAAATAGATAACTTAATACCGCCTATAGACCCTTACAGGCCCCTTATCTAGGCCTAATAAGAATGTCTGTATAGATTGTTCTATTGACCCGTAAATGTTAAAATAACCTTGAAAATCAATAAATTACCTAAATTTCATTGATTTTTCACCCATACCCCCTTAATACCAGGTGTTTAACCTTAAGTACCTTGTATTAGCCCTTAAAAGGGGGTATTTAACCCTTATTTACCCTTCAAACCGCTCAATAATGGTGCTTTTTAACCACCGTTAGGGCTTTGCTATGGAAAAAATTTATGAAAATATCAAAAAACAAACCGTCCCTAAAATCATTAGTACTTTCTGATAAGCTAATTAACTTAATAGAAGCGGAGGTGAGTAAGGCAGGTTTCGACTGCCAATCGGGTGTGATCCTTAACTTTAAAGACCCTGAATGCAGTGCTGAATTAGGTGGCTACCATCCTGTAGAAATTGCGATTAATGCAGCCGGTGAAATTCAATACATTACTGATTTTTCATATGTAGGGAGCGGAGGAATGGCTGAGCTCTCTAAAGAGCTAGACTTTGATTTTAGTTATGGCCTGTTTCAACAAATGGGAAGATATTACCCATTAGTGCAAGGCGCTGAGTTATTTAAGATCTGGCAGGCTAATTTTTGTAGTTACCATGAAGGCGGGGAGTATCAAGTCTCTCTCCAGAGCTTATGTTAAGACCCGCTAGGATAGCGATGGATCAAGATGCAAAAAGCCTATTACCAAGGTGATTTAGATGGCTTGTGTGGTGTGTATGCGATTATTAATGCCGTAGACGTACTGTGTGGCCCATTAGATATGGATCATGCTCAGTCTTTATTTAAACAGATACTACGCTACTTGAGTACCCAAGTTCCCATAGCGGAGCGTTTGAGTGATGGGCTAACGCTCAACGATGTGGCGGGAATTATTAACCGCGTTGTGTGTCGTAGTTACCCTATTCAACGATCCAAGCCTTTTCATGGGCAAGCGTCTGTTAGTTTAAGTCGGTATTGGGCTACCTTACAAACCGCACTGATTCAGCCGCATACCGTGGTCTTAATGGGGATAGCGGGAAGGTACAACCACTGGACAGTTATACAACGTATTACTGACAAAAGCTTAATACTTAAAGACTCAGGGAGAATGCGCTACCTTCACCGTAGACATTGCTCTGTCTTCAATGCACTGGGTAATAATAATCGACATTGGTTATTGCCTACGAATACCTATTTGTTGCAGAGACTCTGATCCATTAACAGCAAATCGTTATTCGTTATCACACAAACATCTAACCCTCATCGAGACAGCCTGTTACGCATAGGCTAAGTACTATTGTTTTATTTATTTTGGTGATGATCAATCGCCATGATTCGTTATATATTTTTTTAGGAGTTTATTATGAACACTGGATTTATTGCCAGCGACCAAATCGGTGAATATGTCACCGAGCGTTCAGTTAATGCACAAGACATTCTTGCTATGGCTAAGCAACTCATTCAGAGGAAGTATCAAAAGGGGCGAGTGATTACCAGCCCACAAGAAGCCGCTGAATACTTTCCCTTTAAGTTATCAGAATTAGAGCATGAAACATTTTGGGTAATGTTTTTAAGTAATAGCCACCGAGTTTTAGCGTTTGAGAAAATGTTTGTGGGCACGGTGAATCAATCAGCCGTTTATCCGCGAGAAGTCGTAAAGCGATCCTTACAATTAAATGCTTCTGCATTGATATTTGCACACAATCATCCGTCAGGTAATGAAACCCCTAGTCGTGCGGATATAGAGATCACCCAAAAACTTAAAAGTGCATTAAGCCTAATTGATATTACCGTGTTAGATCATTTTGTTGTTGCAGGGGATACCGCGACCTCAATGGCAGACCTAGGGCACTGCTAATCGTTAAACGGTATTAAACGAGACCCTATCAACCCTGAATGCACCCTGTAGCATCACACGCTAACTTACGTTAAACCCAATTAATGTTAATGACCCATAGGGTTAGGCTAACGTGTGTCTGGCATTTAGGGGTTGATAGATACAAGGACTCAATTAGCAGAGCCCCAAAACTCATCAATAACCTAATTATGCAACCTAAAGGTAATCCTTATGACAAGCAACCCTAAATACCCACAAGGGCAACAATTACAAGCACAAGATGAACAGTTGAAAGCAGAGGATAAACAATTGAAACCAGAAGAAAGTGACTGGTGTCCTCACAAACAAGAACTCACTATTTATCTCGATCAGTTATTAAAAAAACCAGTCAGCCTCACCCTAAGAAGTTGGCATAACGGAATCAGCTGGATCAATATCATTGAGGGTGAAATAGAGCCTCATCACAACCCCTTTGAAGCCTCATTATTTCCTATTGAGTTTATGGGGCATGACATTCTAAATCCTTGGCGAGCACAGATACCCAATCATATTATGCAACGGCTAAAGAGGTATAGAGGCAACCCTTTTGGAATGCTCAATATCTGTAGTCGCTATTCCCAGGCCAATGATTTGTTTACCCACAGTCCCACCTTATTTTGGTTGCTGTTTATGCACGTTCAAAACCATAGTGGTAATGAACTTGAGTTTATTCAGCTCTGCCAACAAAAACAAACCAAGATACTCAAGTTTATGGGCTATCCAGCGAAAAAATCAGCCATTAAGCTAATCAGTAAAATGCAATTCAAGCACTATACAAAAAAAGAACAAGCGCTAATCATGCAAATACTTCACCTAGATTATGACGCCATCAACCATAGAGCGGCAGTTTCCTTCACGTTGATAGCATTCGTTACACAATGCCCAGAACTTATAAATAGTCCCTTTATCAGGCAATGGGAAGATGAGACTAGCGATAGTAGCGCTCATAACAATAGGGTGACCAACACTAAAATTAATGACCTGGTAGGAGACGTACAGGATATTCGACGGATGGCGCAAGGTAAACCCAATAAAAAGTTTATTCTAAGAGCATTAGCGCAAGCCTACACCCGAAAAAGCATTAAGCGGTTACACGATAAATTAGTAGAACAACTTAATAATGAACACGCTCTACCAATCAACGCGCATAGAAATAGTAGCCCTATCCACACGTATCAATACCCAGCCCCTCCTATAAAAAGTAGTACACACATCACCCCCATTATTAGCTACCCGCAACTTCAGCAAGAAAGCAGACAACAACAGCACTGTGTTGTCTCCTATCATCAGGATATTGCCCAAGGTGCTTACTTTGTTTATCGAGTACTTAAACCCGAACGAGCAACCTTAGGCATCAAAATAAAACACACCGCTAACAACCAACTAACCCTGACAATAGATCAACTTAGAGGCTACAGAAATAAGGCCGTTACCCCCGAAACAACAGCGCGGGTATTAACCTGGTTTAAGCAAAGAACAATGGGTAATGACTTAGGAGAACGTAATGACTGAAGACCAATTACAGCAGAACCTACAGAATTATTACAAAATCATAAAAGACCAACAAACAGATCCGGTAACACTGTACTTACAAGGCTTAGTGCCTACAGGCAGGCGCTCTGTTAAAAGCTTATTAAAAACAGCCAGTGCCATCCTTAAATTTGAAGGTGAATTAGAAACCGTTCCCTGGAGCATAATTGAATACCAGCACCTAGCCAATATACGCAACACCCTGCAAGAACAACAGAAATCAGCCAACACCATTAACCTAACGCTATCAGCCTTAAAGGGTGTCATGAAAGCCTGTTTCAACCTCAAGCTTATTAGTGCTGACCAACTCATGCTACTCAATGATATTAAGCGCGTTCGAGGTAAACGCCTTCCCAGTGGTAGAAGCCTAAGTAAACAAGACATCAAGAAAATATACCGAGCCTGTGAACAAGGCAAAACCTTAGCAGGAAAACGAGACCATGCCATTATCACCACCATGTTAGCCAGTGGTATTAGACGCTCAGAAGTCGCTAATATCACTCTCGATGATTACAACACCCGAAACGGACAGCTTAACATTCAAGCTGGAAAAGGTAATAAACAGCGAACTGCCTACCTCAATACCGAGAGCCGCAAAACCATCAAGAAATGGCTTAATGCAAGAGGTCCAGAAGAAGGGGCACTGTTTAACCCCATCACCAAATCGAACACCATCCAATACCGAAAAATATCCAGCCAAAGCATCTACGGCATCATTAGACAGCGTGCAGAGCAAGCCAACATAGAACCTTGTAGGCCACACGATCTAAGACGCACCTTCGTTACTCATTTACTAGAAGCCGGTATAGATATCAACACCGCACGACAACTGGCTGGGCATAGCGATATACAAACCACAGCACGTTATGACTTAAGGGATGAGAAACAACAGAAGAAAGCGCTAAGGCAATTACAGCGTATGTAATGTTGCTAGAAGGCCACGATAGGCAGTAGCGGTGTTAAGTGAACTGCCTTTAGTCGTAATGAAACACAACGTTAACAACGTGTCCTTATGAACAACTTTGTATAGGGCGCATAAATTAAACTTAAATAGTAGGTGATAGTATGGGATTTTTTTCATGGAAAACAGCTGATACAAAAGAATCAATCGGAAATATTAGCTCAGTCAATAGTCACAGAGAAAATCATGGAAACGTATATTTACTTCAACCAGGATCACCCGCACTCTGCGAGGTAGGGTATATAGGGTACGGGATCTTTGGGGGTGTCGATGCTCACTATTGGTTAGCATCAAAAAATATAACAGAGCCGCAGTTTATTGAGCTCATCGGGGATACGCTTAAATAGAACAATAAAAAATGATATTAAGGCACTTACAGAGCAGTTGAATGAAAATGGAGCATTTACAATGCCAGATGAATATCGTGCTGCTTTAGAGCAAAGAAAGACACAGTATATACAGCTACTAACCCAACACCCTAAGTCGCTTATTTTTGCAGAAAAAGAACTGTTTGAATTATTAAAGAAAGGACAGCTAGATCAAGGTAGCTATGAAAACCTACAACAAAAAATAGAGCAATTATCTGCGGTTGATTATGAAATACTATTTGAGGTGATTCGGTGCTGGGGGATTCATGCCAGTGATAGTGAACTGCAATACCCTTTAAAGTTCTCATTTAACAAAGAAGCACAATATTACAGGCTACCAGCATCGGACTACTGTGATGAGCAGGGGTATTTTTATTAACCATTACTACGTAAAAATCTTCATTAATGTCCAGTAGCAGAGTTGTTATGTAAGAAGCTAAAGAGTAGGGATACCTGAGGATGAAGTGATGGGATTTGTTGTTAAGGCTAAATAGTAATAGGTAGTGCTAATTCTACTTAATTGCTTGGTGTATTTTGATATCAGTACCTTAATCATTAGCGCTATAATTTGTTGTGCTATCGGTAGGTAGTAGATCACTTTCTAAATTGTAAAATTTTAATCTTCCATAGGTAGTTGCCTGATGTTATTTTTAATAATCGTACAGCAAAAACGAAAATATAAATTGACTGAGTGTTTTTGAAGGGTATACTAACCTTAAGTTATTTATTCGTACACAGGAAACGATTATGAAAAATATTACAAATGAACAGTTATCTTCTCTTGCTAAAATTACAACAGGCTTAACAAACAGTGCTTATAGTAAAGAGGCGATAGAAGGTGGAAATAAACATTTGTTATTATCAGGTGTCTCTGTGAAATCTGATGGCACTCTTAATGTAAGCAAATTAATCGAAGTTTGGGGGCAACCTGATAAAGATTTAACAAGGTTTCTTGTACAGGAAGGTGATGTTGTTTTATTGGCTAAGGGTTCATCACTTAAAGCAGTCTATATAAATAAGCAGTATGCTGGAATGTCGATATTGGCTTCTGCAAACTTTATTATTATTCGGCTCGATACTGAAAAGTTGCACGGTGAAGTATTAACGGCTTATTTAAATTCAGAACTTGGCCAGCTTGCTTTACAATCAATTCAAAAAGGGGCGGTCATTCAAAGTATTACTGCTTCTGCGTTAAGAGGATTAGAGGTTCCTGTTCCTTCAAAAAGCGTACAATCTAGCATTATAAATTTATTTCAAACTGGACGAGAAGCTTATAACGCGACGATAGCTTTAGCTGAGCAGCAAAAGCAAACGGTTGAAGCTAAGATTATTAACCTAATGGAAGAGGCAGCGTAATGAACTCTATTGAAGGTAAGATTTCAGGCTTCTTAGATTCATCGCGTGGCTACCGTGAAAACCCTGAAGAAGTGCTTCAACTATTGGCTTTTTTAGCGCTAATTAAGAAAAGACATGCTGAAAAGTATTTTGATTTATTTAAAGCAGCCCCTAACCAACAGAAGGCGATATTTAGCGACCTTGGGCATGAAATAGATGAAAATGAGTTTGGAGGTATTTCAGAAATTAAGACATTGAACTTTTTTTCTGATGAACTATTTACCAAAGCAATTTATTTAATCAATGAATTGCCTAATTCAGACTACTCCATCTTTGCTAGAAGCATTCGTAATGCCTTGCAGGGGAATAGAAGCTATAAATCTGACAATATAAGTACCGGTTTATTAGCCTCTATATTTACTAAATTAGTGGGGGATGCTTCAAGTGATAGCATTATTTATGATGGATCTGCTGGATATGCCAATATTGTAAGTACTCTTCAAGGGGCAAAGCTTCAGCTAGAGGAAATTAATCGCTCGGTGTGGCAGTTAAGCAAAACTCTGTTATTACTTGAAGATAGAGAAATAGACTTTAAACTAACCAATAGTTTACTTAATTCTAGGTTTAAAAAAACAAAGAAAAAAGCAGACATTGTTTTAATGACTCCGCCCATGGGGTTAAAGTTTTCAGCTGAAGAAAGAGCAGCATTAGTTAATGAAGAATATGTTGTTGTGAAAGCAGGTAAAACATTACCGACTTCTGCAGGCGATGTGCTTTGGGTACAGCAAGCATTAGCTAATATTCATAGCAAAGGAAGGGCGATGATACTTTTGCCTCAAGGGTGGCTGTTTAGAGGCGGCTATGATGCAAGAGTGAGGGATTATTTGCTTAACCATGATTGGGTGGAGAGTGTTATTAGTTTGCCTGCCGGTATTTTGAGACATACGAGCTTATCGCCTGCCATTGTTATTTTAAATAAAAGCAAAGTAGCGGCGGGTGAAATTAAGTTTATTGATGCTTCAGGTCTTGGTAATTCTGAAATAAGAAAGGTTTCAATTTCGGCTGATAATCTTCAACTTTTTTCAGAATTGGTACAGGGAAAACATCCAGAGCATGTACTTTATAAGTCTGTTTTATTGCCAGATATTATAAAAAATGAGGGCGTTTTAAATGTCAGTCATTACATAAAACCAAAGAGCACCTGGATAGCACCAGACGTAGAGCAGGAAATGAAAACACTACAACAATGCACGGCTGATTTTGATGCCGCACAAGCTAAGTTAACTAAGCTATTAAGCGAATAAATAGGGAAATAACGAATGGATCACAGCGCACACAACAAACTCATCTCATTTATCTGGTCTATTGCTGATGACTGCTTACGCGACGTTTACGTACGCGGTAAATATAGAGACGTTATCTTGCCAATGGTGGTGTTACGCCGCCTAGATACGTTACTAGAACCCACCAAACAAGCCATTCTTGATGAAGTTAAATTTCAAAAAGAAGAAATGCAGGCAACTGAATTAGATGATGCGCCTTTAATAGATGCCTCTGGTTATGTGTTTTACAACACCAGCAAATGGACGCTACAACAAATCTTTGGCACAGCTACCAATAACCAACAAATCTTATTAGCCAATGTAGAAGAATACCTTAATGGTTTTAGCGATAATGTAAAAGAAATCATTGAATGCTTTAGTCTTAAAACTCAAGTTCGCCACATGGCAAGCAAAGATATATTGCTTGATGTGCTGGAAAAGTTTGTCTCACCTTATATCAACCTAACCCCAGATACAGTAGAAGACCCAGAAGGCAATAAAATGCCTGGGCTATCGAACTTAGGCATGGGTTATGTCTTTGAAGAGTTGATTCGTAAATTCAATGAAGAAAACAACGAAGAAGCCGGAGAGCATTTCACCCCGCGTGAGGTGATTGAATTAATGACCCACCTCGTCTTTGATCCCATTAAAGACAATATACCCACGGTTATGTCAATTTATGACCCTGCTTGTGGGAGTGGCGGCATGTTGACTGAATCACAAAATTTTGTCGAAGAAAAATACCCCAGCGTTGATATTAGCCGTGATATTCATCTGTTTGGTAAAGAAATCAACGATGAGACTTATGCTATTTGTAAGTCCGATATGATGATTAAAGGCAATAATCCTGAAAACATCAAAGTAGGTTCAACACTATCCACTGATGAATTTGCCGCAGATCGCTTTGATTTTATGCTCTCCAATCCTCCGTATGGCAAAAGCTGGGCGAGTGAGCTGAAATATATTAAAGAAGGCAAAGACGTAATCGACTCGCGTTTTATTATTAACCTACCCAACTATTGGGGCGAATCAGAAACCGTTGATGCCACGCCACGCTCTAGTGATGGTCAGTTACTATTTCTCATGGAAATGGTCAATAAAATGAAATCGCTTACTTCGGGTTCAGCTGGTTCGCGTATTGCCTCTGTGCATAACGGCTCTAGTTTATTTACGGGGGATGCGGGTTCAGGTGAAAGTAATATTCGCCGTTATATTATTGAAAATGACTTACTCGAAGCCATTATACAAATGCCCAATAACCTGTTCTACAATACCGGCATTACCACCTATATTTGGTTATTAAGTAATAACAAAACAGCAGCAAGACAAGGAAAAGTCCAGTTAATTGATGGCAGCTTACTGTTTAAGAAATTGCGTAAAAACTTAGGTGAAAAGAATTGTGAATTTTCAGCCGAGCATATCGAAGAGATTGTTCATACTTACCTAGACCTTAATACGCAGGAACGAAGCTTGGATGAGCAAGGCGACCCGATAGGCATTGCTGCACAGGTGTTTGATAATAACGATTTTGCTTATTACAAAGTGAATATTGAGCGCCCAGACCGTCGTAAAGCGCAATTTAACCCCGAACGTAACGAAAGTTTACGTTTTGATAAGCAACTGCAAGAACCGATGGTCTATTTATATGAGGAATACGGTAATAAAGTCTATGAAACAGGCTTTCTAAAAGAACAGCAAAAAGCCACGCTAGCATGGTGTGAAGAAAATGACATCAGCTTAAATGCCAAAGCCCGCACTAAATTACTTGACCTTAAAGTGTGGCAAAAACAGCTTAACCTTGTCACCATTGCCAATGAATTAATGGCAGCGATAGGCGAGACTGAATACAGCGATTTTAACCAGTTTAAGCGAGATGTTGATGCTCATTTAAAATCCAGTAAAACTAAGCTAGATGCCAGTGGTAAAAACGCGATTCTAAATGCCGTCAGTTGGTACGATGAAAGCGCAGAGAAAGTCATTAACCCATCTTCGTCACTTATATAGTCACTTCTCCATTATTTCAATGAGTTAAATTTTTCAATCGGTCTCAGTTGGCACTACAGATTTCATATCGACAATTGTCTTAAGTTTTCCTATAGGGT
>JAUVAA010000098.1 GCA_030591965.1 bacterium | reverse complement strand
TTTAATTCTTCTTCTACTCGAGTCGTTCTTTCACGCAGTTCCAATTCATAACGAACATTTGCATTACCGACTTCAGGTGTGGCTTGTATTGATTTTATAATTAATGCTTGTATTTGTTCTATATCTTCTTGTGCTAGCGCCATAATTTATGACCTCCTTTATTCAATAGTTAATCAATGAGTGAATCACTGGCGTCTATCGTTTGATTTCACTATTTAACGAACATATCCGCTAATTTTAACATGGCAACAATGAGAGCAATCATGCCTATTGACCTAGCCAGAGCTGGGCTAGGCCTTTCTTTTTGCAATCACTCGACTTATTAAAATCAATATGATTAACTTTTCTGTTTCTAAAATTTTGTAGGCAATGCAATACGTTTTTTTTGCTACTAATAAGACTTAATTATATCATCCATTAAATACGCAAAATCAGGCGACTATTGGGTTGGTTTTTCACTGGTAATATTTAAATACAATAAGTTGCAAGGTAACCGTTCACCTCCCCTTTTGAAAAATAGGGGCTGTGAAGGTTTTTTCTAATAAAACCTCCCCTAACCTCTCCTTGCTAAGGAGGGGGACTGAACGGTTACGTTGCAAGTCAAGGTAACCCCTCTCCTGCTGGAGGGTTGGCGTGAGGAAAATAAATCAAGGCCTTATTATTTCCCTTCATCCAACCTCCTCCCCCTAGAGAAGGCTTTTAGACTTATGTAGATAGCTATGGGCCAGCAAGAGAGTGCTTAAGCCAACAGCATTGAGCCTGACACTACCCATATGCCTAACTTGTATGCTTCGTACCGAAAAGGCCTCATTAGCACAAGATACTAATAAATTCGGGCCTATAACTTTAGCTATTAGGCCGTAACAGCATCAATATCTTCCTTTCTCTTTTTAACAGCATTTCTGATAAAAGCCGCAAAGATACCTAACATTCCACCTAGTAATATAGCGATACTAATAACCAGTAATTTTTTCGGTTTTACTGGCTTTTCTGGTTCAGCAGCCATCTGATCCAACCTTACAACTCGAATAGCTTTTGCATCGATTTTAATCCCGTCTAAATATGCATACTGTTGTTTTAGGTCATTTATTTTTCCAAAGAATGGGTCATCTGACTTTCGTGCGTTTAATAATTGAATTTCACGATCAATTGCTTTTATCCCTCGCATATATTCCATATTAAGTCCATTTGCCGTTTGGTTAATTCTTGAATCTTTTATCCCTGCCGCTTTAGCTATTTCCAGCGCCTCTTGCAGGCGCACCACCCTGTCCAACCTGCGAGCCTGTGCAACCGCTCTTATTGACGCTATTTTATCTGTAATATCTGTTTTTTTACTTTCAACCTCTACAGTTAGCGACTGAATAAGCTGCTGTTGAGTCTGGGAAGCAACAAAATCAATATATTGATTTAACCATTCTGCCGACTTAGCCGCATCATCTAATTCAAAGGACAGACTAACAAATGACGTATTATTTTTTTTAGGGATATTGATTGCCAATTTCTCATAAAAGTTTTTTTGAAAAATAGTCGCCTTTTCAATCGATTTAATTTCTCTGTCTTTCTTATACCAAGCAAGTAAATTGTGCTCATTATAAAACTGCTGCCTTAGCTGTCTCGACTGGAGGTTATTTAGGAAAGCCTCATACACAGATAATATAGTATATTGCTGCACACCTTGCACACCTTGCACACCTTGCACATTTAAGCCCTGAATATCCTGCTGCAACGGCGGTAAAAAAAAGGCCTCTGCCTTATATATTGGCTTCGTAACTACCAAATAACCAATAGCAATCATAGTGACTAAAAAGGTCACCATAATAATTAACGTTTTCTGTTTCCATAAAATATCCCACAGCTCAAACAAGTCAATTTCATCATCTTGTTGATATGCAGGCATATAAGAAGGTGTTTCTTGAGGTTCTTTTTGCATTATTCTTTATTTACCTTTTTTAATTTTCAAAACATTCACATTAAAAGCGTGCAGCTCTCGTGATCATACGGCTTTCAGTCTAATCTTTATCTCATTATTCTTACACGTTATTTGCGAGAACCTATAAGCATGATTGCCGGTAGAAAAACCTTAGGAATAAGCAATATATGCTGTGGAGCCGCAATTTAATAGCATGAGATTCCACAGTTTTGTGGAAACGAATTTAGTCACAAAATCGCGGCTAAAGAGGCTGTGAAAGTATTGTGATTTTAGCCTCCCCCTTGAGAAGGGGGGATTGAGGGGGGATCTATAAAAACATAGGCCTTTGATATTATTTAGATTTTTATTAAATATAAAACCTCCCCTAGCCCCTCCTTGATAAGGAGGGGGATTATACTGAATACTTTCACAGCCTCTAAAGCCACTCCCACAGAGTGCGATATCTGCCTATTATTTACCTTTCATTCCGGAGTATTTATTGCCCTGTACAGAACGAACTACTAAAACACATCTGGACGTGGTCTCACTCTCATTCAAAAATAACGACTCGCTTGATCAACTGCGGGGAAATAGCTGCTCCGAATCCCGTATTCCACAAGCGCCATAACCGGCTATATAAGATTTCCCTTATCGGCTGAAGTTATACGCAATCAAATAGTCTTATGCGTAACTAATCCAATAACCGCAAAAAACTCCTGACACCAATTATATATTAAAACCCTAGCTCACACTCTATAGACCATTCTATTTAAAATTCACTAAACCATGCCTGGATATTAACAAGAAACCAAAACGCCTTTGCTTAGCACTCTGTAAATTTAAAAAACCTGTCAAGAAGATAGAATATTTATTACCTTAGGGTTAAGGTGATGTGTTTTGGGAGGGACTTTTAGCCGCTATTTCATACAAGTGTCGGCTAAAAACTCCTCCCATCAATACCCTTGCAACCAAAACTGCTAAAATACTTAGGTACGAATAAATGCGAACCTACAAAAATAATTACATTAATTATGCCTCAGCACATACAACACCCCCAAATTATTGATAATTTAAGTCATGCAAGCTACTGAACTCCCTTTACGTGACATACACTTACCTGATGCGATTAGCTGGTGGCCACCGGCTATGGGCTGGTGGATATTAGCCGTATTAATACCACTTTGTGGCTATTTAATATTTAGACTATATAAGCGCCTGACGCGAAAAACTGCACTGAAATCTGCTAAAAAGCAGCTAAAATCACTAAAACTAAACGAACAGCTGACAAAGCAGGAAAAGTTGATCGCTTTATCCAGTTTAATACGCCGTACTGCGGTTAGTCTTTATCCGCGTACCGAGGTTGCCAGTTTAACCGGTGAAGCTTGGCTCAATTTTCTGGATCAAAGCATTCCTATTAAAAGCTTCAATAGCGATATTGGTTGGTTATTGACTAACGCACTTTATAGCCCCGCGGATAGCAGTCATTATCTCGCGCCTTTATTTAACTTATGCGAAACGTGGTTAAACGCACAAAAAGAGCCTAAAACATGATTCATTTTGCTTGGCCGTGGCTATTCCTTGCCCTGCCCTTTCCTTGGTTTATTCGCCGTTTTACATCTGCCGTCAATAGCGCAGAACAAGCCGCACTTAAGGTGCCTTTTTTAGATGATTTTAGCATCGCGCAAAGCCAACAAGTCACTCAATCAAACAAGCCTTGGGCATTATGGCTCGCTATCTTTGCTTGGTGTTTATTAGTATTGGCCTGTACGCGTCCGCAATGGCTAGGTGAGCCAATAGAGCAAGGCGTTAGTGGTCGTGATTTAATGTTGGCAGTGGATTTGTCGGGCAGTATGGAAGAACGCGATTTTATAGTAAATAATCAAGCCGTCGATCGTTTAACTGCCACTAAAGCCGTGGCAACTGAATTTCTTGAGCGACGTATTGGTGATCGCCTCGGGCTTATTTTATTTGGCACGAATGCTTATTTACAAACACCTTTAACATTTGACCGTAAAACAGTCCAAGTTTTATTAAACGAAGCCTTTATTACCCTGGCCGGTGAAAGCACCGCCATTGGTGATGCCATCGGGCTGGCGGTAAAACGCTTACAGCCACAAAAAGCAGACAGCCGCGTGTTAATCTTATTAACTGACGGCGCAAATACCGCGGGTAAAGTCTCCCCAATCAAAGCCGCAGAATTAGCCGCTCAATACCAATTAAAAATTTACACCATCGGTATTGGTGCGGATGAAATGACGGTACGTAGCTTTTTTGGCTCTAGGAAAGTAAACCCTTCCCGCGATTTAGATGAAAAAACCTTAACCGCCATTGCCGAAAAAACAGGTGGTCGCTATTTTCGCGCGAAAAACACTCAAGAACTACAGAAAATTTATCAATTATTAGACGAATTAGAGCCTGTCGAAAAAGATACGCAATTTTTCCGCCCTCGCACTGAATTATTCTTCTGGCCTTTGGCTTTTGGCTTAATTTTAGCCTCTCTTATCAGCCTTATGCGTTTACGATTGTCATGAACTTTAGCGAATTCCACTTTATTAGACCCTATTGGCTTTTAGCTTTCCTTCCTTTAATCGTATTCGTTTTTTTAACGGTTAAACATAAATTACGCCAAGGAAGCTGGCAAGCTGTTTGTGACCCTGAGTTATTACCTTTTGTATTACAAGAAAAGGAACTTAAACACAGTCACACGCCTCTGATCACATCAAGTTTAGCGGCAATTCTCGCGATTACGGCCTTAGCCGGCCCGACATGGCAACGCATCCCTACGCCTGTTTTTAGAAATGCGGCCGCGCTAGTCATTGCTTTGGATTTATCCCGTTCTATGGATGCGCCAGATATTAAACCCTCACGCTTAGAGCGAGCCCGCTATAAGGTTGCTGACTTATTAAAAAAACGTAAAGACGGTCAAACCGCCTTATTAGTTTATGCCGGTTCCGCTTTTACCGTTACACCGCTAACAGATGACACTGAAACCATTAATAATCAATTAAGCGCTTTAAGTACCGACATTATGCCGGTACAAGGTAGCCACAGTGACTTAGCCATTAATAAAGCGCTTGAGTTATTCAAAAATGTCGGCTTGCAACAAGGGAAAATCTTATTAATTACTGATGACGAGCACATTGAAGATGCCTTTGCACAAGTCGAATTGCCTGATAATTTTCAATTATCAATATTGGGGGTTGGTACAGCAGAAGGCGCACCAATTACCTTAGCGCAAGGTGGCTTTTTAACAGACAGCAATGGCAGTATTGTTTTACCCAAACTCAATACTCAGGCATTGCAAAAAGTCGCGCAAGCAGGTGGCGGAATTTATCAACACATCACCGACAGTAGCGCTGATATAGAAACACTTAGCCGCCATTTTGAACAGGCAGCTAAACGTGGAGAAGCGCTAGAAAATGATTTATTGCTGGAAAATTGGGTAGACGCGGGCGTATGGTTATTATTGCCACTGCTATTATTTGCCTCGCTATCCTTTAGGCGCGGCTTATTAAGTCTGCTGTTTATCTTGTTACTCCCTTTCCCAGAAGAAAGTTACGCGCTTGAGTGGCAAGACCTATGGCAAACAAAAGATCAACAAGCACAGCAAAGTTTTACTAAAGGTGATTATCAAGATGCAGCAGAAAAATTCACCGATCCAGCGTGGCAGGCCGCTGCACAATATAAAGCAGATACAAAATTACCAGAAAAACAAGAACTACCACCAGCCACTACCGATACTGGATATTATAATCAAGGCAATGTTTTGGCTAAATCAGGACAACTGGAAAAAGCCATAAGCGCTTATGAACAAGCTTTAAAGCTGAATCCGGATAATGAAGACGCTCAATATAATCAAGAGGTCGTTGAAAAAGCTTTAAAGCAACAAGAACAGCAACAACAAGACCAAGACCAAGATAAAAAACAGGACCAAGAAAATAAAGACCAATCCGAGTCTAATGAACAAAAAGATCAGCAAGGCGAACAGTCAGGTAAAGGCTCAGAACAACAAGACCCACAAAACTCCGAAGGTCCTCAAGACTCAGATAAGCAAGGCTCGCCTAATGACCAGGAACAACAGGGTGCTAAGCAACAGAAACCTGAAGATGCAGCCGAGCCTGAATCAGAACAAGAACAAGCCGCAGAAGCTCAACAAGAAAGCGAAGCAGCCCCTCAAAACAGCGAACAACAGCAAGCTAATAAGCAATGGTTAAAACGTATTCCTGATGACCCATCAGGCTTATTAAAGCGTAAATTCCTCTACCAATACGGTCAGCAGAAACAACGCAATAGTTCTGGGCAGCAATGGTAAATCCGATCCCTCACCTCCAAGGAATAAGGATTTAATAATACCCGAAACTAGACCTATAGGATGTGCTGAGGTACGAAGCGCATCACACGCTAAATATGCGCTTCGTACCTCAGCACATCCTATGCCTTTTGGATTTAATAAAATCCTCGACCCCAAACTCCGTTTGGGGTCGCATGCCCGTAAGCTCTGCTTATCTTAGAAACTCACAACGAAGCTGTTAAAGCGTGTATTCCTAAGCGGAGCTTATGAACAAGAAGAAATATTAAGTCTGTATGAAACTTGCGTAATACAGGTCATTTGACGCGCCAATGACTCCGTACTCTACAAGCTTCATACGGGCTACCACTCTACGCATTAACAGGAGAAAACACATGCAAGTAGCTATGATCGGATTAGGCGCAATGGGCACAGGCATGGCGCGCAACCTTGCCAAAGCCGGCTATTTAACACAGATTTGGAATCGCACTAGCAGCAAAGTAGAAGCCTTAACAACTGAGCTTAATATACAAGTTGCACCCTCTATAGATAAGATTGCAGCTCAAGCTGATATTATTTTTATCTGTGTTTCTGCGGACAATGATGTATTGGAGATCGTTAACACGCTTTTAGCCAGCATTAAACCCAATACTATAGTAGTAGACAGCTCAACAGTCAGCAGCGATACCGCCAAAATAGCGGCACAACTACTCGCGACTAAACAAGCTCACTTTCTCGACGCTCCTGTCTCCGGCGGGGTTGAAGGAGCCAAAAATGGCACCTTGGCAATGATGGTTGGTGGGGACCAAAGTATACTTGATCAAGTCACACCTATTTTAGAATCTATGTGCACACGCATTATTTATATGGGCAATACCGGCTCAGGTCAAGGCACTAAAGCGGTTAACCAAATTATGGCGGCCGGCATCAATCAAGCTGTAACTGAAGCCCTTGCTTTTGCTCAAGCTGAAGGGCTGCCTCTCGAAAAAGTAATTGATGTGGTTTCCGGTGGTGCAGCAGGTAATTGGTTTTTAAGTCATCGTGGCTTAAACATGGCCCAAGGCCATTATGAGCCAGGATTTAAACTCGCCTTACATCATAAAGACCTGAAAATATGCCAAACAATGGCAGAGAAAAACGCAGCAGATTTACCTTTGGTTGAACTGACTATTAATGATTACGAGCAATTAATAAGCGATGGTTTTGGTGATGAAGATATTTCGGCGCTGTATCGTTTAAAACGTAAATCAAAAACCTGATGACAGCGGACTTTACATTCTGGGGAGTGGCTTTAGAGGCTGTGAAAGTATTCAGTATAATCCCCCTCCTTATCAAGGAGGGGCTAGGGGAGGTTTTAGTGTAATAAAAATCTAAATAATATCAAAGACCTATGTTTTTATAGATCCCCCCTCAATCCCCCCTTCTCAAGGGGGGAGGCTAAAATCACAATACTTTCACAGCCTCTTTAGCCACGAATATCGCGACTAAAGTCGCTCCCATGCAGCAGTAACCCTAAATTACCCCTTCATTTGTTTTCGGTACGAATAAATTCGAACGTACTTCAATAATCATTATTTCCCGAACAACTATCACTACCTTATAAAAAATCTCTCCACTAAAAATAATCTCCCCTAATTTCCCACAAAAAATAGTTGTTTTTTTACAACAAACATCAAAAGATTCAATACTTTTTATGTTGATTATCACAAGTAACTCGTTAACCATTGATAAATATAGTAAATTATTTTTCACTTAGCCCTTGTAAGAATGAAAATTTACTGCTATTATTTTTACCGTGTTACAAATTGTTGTTTAAACGATACGTTTTGTTGTAATAATAAAACACTAATATACTTACCCTTGGGGGGGACTATGATTAAAAAAATGAAACTAGCACTAAGTGCAGCAACTGCTGTCCTAGCTTTCGCAGGTTTAACTGCAGCTCCACAAGCAGGCGCAGATGAATTAGGCGATTTAAAAGCAAGAATTGCAAAATTAGAAAAAGCAGATGCTGAGCAAGTAGCAGCTAGCAAAGATAATATGGTTTTCTTCCGTGGTGGTTATGCAAGAAATGACACTGCTAGAAATGACTTAACACAAGGTGGTGGATATACCGCTGACCATGGTGGTTGGTTTGTTGGCGCAGGTCTTGATTTCAGCTTAAGTGATGACCTTTTTGGTATGCATGATGGTACTGAAATTCTTGCAGAGATAATGTTTAACTATTCACAGTTTGATACTAGTCCTACCTCACTTGCAAATGTATTAGTACCTTCTTTAGATCCTATCCCTGGTACTGTTAGCCAATTCACACTAACAGCCTCTCCAAAAGTTAAATTCCTAAAAGGTAGCGACTTCAGACCTTGGGTCATTCCTATTGGTTTCGGTATAAATGTGATCAGCCCTACTAGCAACGGTATTACTTACCTAAAACCTTCTATGCAATTCGCTGCAGGTGCTGATTACCGCGTGTGGAACGACATCTATGTTGGTGCTGATATTCGTTATAACTTAGGTTTTGATAATACTGATGATCAAATCAATATTAACGGCTTTACAACAGGTGGTTACGTAGGTATTGGCTTCTAAGCATCGCTTAAAGTTATATCCCTACAAAAGGGGAGGCTTAACGGCCTTCCCTTTTTTTATGCCTGAAATAAATGCGCCTCTCTGGCTTGTGTTAATATAGCCCAATTTAAACGAATATCATTCCTAAAATCTCATGTAGGACGAGGCTTTAGCCCGCCTATTAAGGCTAAAAATCTGAGCTAAAGAGACTGTGAAAGTATTTTTTGTAGGTTGGGCTGAGGAACGAAGCCCAACAATGATAGCCATATAAATTGATTGTTGGGGTTCGCAAACTCACCCCAACCTACAAAGTCGTATTTTCAGAAAAATTATTGAATACTTTCACAGCGTCTAAAGCCACCTCCCTACATTTTTAGGTTTTATCAGCAAAAATGGATAAGTAAATTATGGCCAAAGTTTGGTTTGTTGGTGCGGGGCCAGGTGACCCTGAACTGATTACACTCAAAGCACAAAAACTCATCGCCCAAGCAGATGCAATTTTATACGCAGGTTCTCTAGTCTCAGAAGCGGCAACCCAATGGGCTAAGCCTAGTTGTGCGATAGAAGATTCTAAAGGCATGACTTTAGAGGAAATTACCGATTGGTTAATCAAATACTCAGTCGCTGATGCAACGGTTATTCGCCTGCAAACCGGTGATCCTAGTTTATATGGCGCATTAGTCGAAATGGTACAGCCTTTAGATAAAGCCAGTATCGAGATAGGCGTAGTGCCTGGCGTTACTTCAGCGATGGCTTCAGCGGCTGCGGCAATAGAAACACTAACTTTGCCAGAAGTCACGCAAACGGTGATCTTTAGCCGCGTAGAAGGTCGTACACCGATGCCTGAGGGCGAATCTTTAGTCGAACTGGGACAACATCATTGCACGCTCTGCCTATACTTATCGATTACCTTATTAAAAAAAGTGCGCAAAGATTTATTAGCGGCAGGCTGGTCAGATGATGCACCGATTGTTGTTGTGCATAAAGCTAGTTGGCCGAACGAAGAACAAGTGATACGCGGTACTTTGGCAACAATTAAAGAGCAATGCAAACAAGCCGGCGTTAATGCGCAAGCGATGATTATTGCCAGCCCTGCTTTGGGCGCAAGACAATGGACAGAAATTAAAAAATCTAAATTATACGATGCGGAATTTAGTCACCGTTTTCGTAAAGCGATAAAAACACAGGATTAAGCATGGAATACAGTATTTTATTAGTGGGTCACGGCTCAAGAGCCCAACAAGGTAATATAGAAATTGAAGCTTTTGCCGATCATTGGCGCGCGCAGCATCCCGAGTGGCAAATTGATGTGTGCTTTATTGAATTTGCCGATGTTTTGCTCGATGCAGGTTTTGATCTGGCGGCTAAAAAGTCCAAAAAAGTCATTGTTGTGCCGTTAATTTTAAATGCGGCAGGCCATGTAAAAATGGAAGTTCCTGAGCATTTAGCAGCCGCAAGAAAACGCCATCCTGATGTTGAGTTTCTTTATGCGCCTCATATTGGAGCCAGCGAGGCCATTTTAAGTATCATGAAGCGCAGCCTACTAAAAGTTATGGCTGGCTTAGATATGCCAGACCCAAAATCGACGGGCGTGATTGTTTTAGGCCGTGGCTCATCGGATAAAATTGCTAATGGCGAAGTGGCGAAAATGGCACGTTGGTTGTGGGAAGAAACGCAGCACGAATTAGTTGATATTGCGTTTACCGGCATTACTTTTCCTCGTTTGGAAACTGCAGTACAAAGACAAGTTAAACTGGGCATGACGCAAGTGTGCGTCTTACCGTATTATTTATTTACCGGCACTTTGATTGAGCGCATTGATAAGCAAGTAGCTCATTTACAAGTGCAATATCCGCAGGTTCGTTTTGGTTTGGGGCAGTATTTTGGTTTTGAACCAGAAATTTTTGCAACGCTAGATGATCGTGTTTTAGCCTTAATTGAAGATAAACCAACAAAAATGATGGAATGTGATGGCTGTCATTATCGCCAGATTGCTCAGGAGCATGGTCACGGGCATGAGCATTAAGTCGAGGCTTTGCTCTTAAATCGTAGCGCGGACTTCAGTCCGCCATTGTAAGTACTCACGCAGAATTAATTTAACGTTTTTTAAAAAGTGTAAAAACTTATTTTGTGCTAGAAAAACTATTTTTCGGTGTAATTTTACCTTGGTACTTAGCGACAAAACTCCGCCCTACCTTTTTATACTAGATAACTCCCAATTCCCAGCTGGTATTGCTGCACTATTGCCGCTACAGCTGCTGTCACTATTCCCACCACGAAAAAAGCACTTAATCCTAGAACAATACGTACACTTACTTGTTTGGTCGTTCCGCTTATTTTCCATAACGGCATCACCGCTATTAACACCCCAACAATCGTCGCCAAGCCTGTTGCTAATACTCCTGTGACCATTGACACACACCAAGGGCATTTATGCTCGACATGTGGTTTATAAAAATTACAATTCGCGTCCAAGCCTGACCAAGGCCAATCACACCCACATTGAAATAAAAATCCACACATTGGCGTAAGCATAACTAAGGCGGCAATCAGCGTCATTATTCCTGAAATCTTGCGTTCATAGCTGATTGAATTTAGCTTTTTCAGGATTATAAACATATAGAGTGTATGAACGAAAACAAATTAAAACTCGTAGCCTATTTATTCTCGTTCCCAAATTCTATTTGGGAACGCATGAGTAAAAGCTCTGCTTCGCGGTTGAATTCTCGCGAAAGTGTGTCACAGCTGGAGCTGTGTTTGCATGTAT
>JAUVAA010000014.1 GCA_030591965.1 bacterium | reverse complement strand
TGATTTGAGTGTTAGTCACAGCCGGAGCTGTGAGAGCATGTATTCACAAGCAGAGAGACTGTGAAAGTATTGTGATTTTAGCCTCCCCCCTTGAGAAGGGGGGATTGAGGGGGGATCTATAAAACATAGGTCTTTGATATTATTTAGATTTTTATTAAATATAAAATCTCCCCTAGCCCCTCCTTGATAAGGAGGGGGATTATACTGAATACTTTCACAGCCAATCAGAGATTGGGAACAAGGTGTTGTTTATCTCACGTTAAGTTTTTAGCCTAAAAAATTGTGTAGATACCTATGGTTGTAGGGCGGACTGGAGTCCAGCCTCACTACCATTAAGTTAAGACATTTCTTGTTCCCAAATTCTATTTGGGAATGTATGTAGGGTAAGCTCTGCTTACCGAAACACACTGCGGAGCTGTTTAAAACATGTATTCCTAAGCAGAGCTTAGGAATAAGCGTTTTCTTAAAATATTAGGCTGATGGAGTGCAATAGCTTTAGCTATTGCTGGCTCGGAAATAGCTAAAGCTCTTTCACTCCTAATATTCACCCCGTCTTAAAATAGACGCCGTTTTTTTAAATATCACACGAGTTATTATTTATGCGCATTCATGCTTTACCGCCTCAATTAGTTAATCAAATTGCCGCTGGCGAAGTGGTCGAACGGCCGGCTTCGGTGATTAAAGAGTTGGTGGAAAACTGTTTTGATGCAGGATCAAATAGCGTTTTAGTTGAAGTGGAGCAGGGTGGAGCGCGCTTAATTAAGATTAGAGATAATGGTTGTGGTATCGAAAAAGAAGATTTACCATTAGCTTTATCACGCCATGCGACCAGTAAAATTCAATCTTTACAGGATTTAGAAGAGGTCATGACCATGGGTTTTCGTGGTGAGGCTTTGCCTAGTATTAGTTCGGTTTCTCGTTTAACTTTAATTTCGCGGGTTGCCGGTGAAGAGTGCGCGTGGCGCGTGCAAGCCGATGGGACGGAAGAGGAGTTAGATCCGCAGCCTGACCCACACCCCTTAGGTACAACTATTGAGGTGTGTGATTTATTTTATAATACACCTGCGCGCCGTAAATTCTTAAAAAGTGATAAAACTGAATTTGGGCATATTGAAACTTTATTAAAGCGAATGGCTTTAAGTCGTTTTGACGTGGCATTTGAGTTAAAACATAATCAGCGCGAAATTTTTAATTTTAAAATTGCTCAAACACAGGCGGAACAAGAGCAGCGTATTGCACATATTTTTGGTTCTGCATTTTTAGACAGTTCTGTGCCTCTGGATTTTTCTGCATCAGGTATGCGTTTGCATGGTTGGGTCGGTTTGCCTACTTTTTCACGTAGTCAGCAAGATATGCAGTATTTTTATGTTAATGGCCGTTTAGTGAAAGACCGTTTAGTTAGTCATGCGATTAAACAGGCGTATCAAGATGTGCTTTATCATGGTCGGCATCCGGTTTATGTATTGTATTTAGAGTTGGATCCTAGTTTTGTTGATGTTAATGCACATCCGCAAAAATTAGAAGTGCGCTTTCGTGAAGGGCGTACGGTACATGACTTTTTATTTAAAGCCTTACATCGTTCTTTAGCGGATGTCAGACCGCAAGCGTCTGAGCCGGAAGTCGAGTCAGGTGCTATGGGTATGACGCCTCCTGCGGTGCAAAAAGTGGTCGATTTCCAGCCCTTACCCGCGACAGCAACTGAAGCTAAACCTACTGTGCCACGGCAAAGTTATCAGCCGTCTGCCGCGCCACGTCAATCGGCATTGTCTTTGGATGTTGATGCGCAGATTGAGGCTTATACCAAATTAGTTACGCCTAGCGTTTCAGCGGTTATACAAGAGCCGCGAGTTCCAGCAATCAATAGTACCGAAACCGAATTGGAGCCACCATTAGGTTATGCCGTTGCGCATTTGCATGATGTGTATATTCTGACGGAAACTAAAAATGGCATCATTCTAGTGGATGCTCATGCGGCACATGAGCGTGTGACCTATGAACGATTTAAAACTCAATATCACCAAGGCTCTGTGCCTTCACAGCCGTTATTACTGCCTTTACAAGTACAGGTCAACAGCACTGAGGCGGATTTAGCGGATGATCAGCAAGAATTTTTTATGAGTTTGGGTTTTGAGTTGAATCGTATGGCTGAAGAGATGATTGTTATTCGTGCCATCCCCGCTTTGTTATCGGGGACTGATGTCGCCTTATTAGTGAAAGATGTGTTGGCGGATATTATTGAGCATGGCATGAGTCAGCGTGTTGAGCAAAGCTGTAATGAAATTTTATCGACTATTGCTTGTCATGGTTCGGTACGTGCTAATCGTCGCTTAACGGTGCCAGAAATGAATGTATTATTGCGTGATATGGAAAAGACCGAGCGCAGTGGTCAGTGCAATCATGGTCGTCCAACGTGGGTGGAACTGAGTAAAAAAGAGCTGGATAAATTGTTTTTGCGTGGGCAGTAATGAGGTTCGAATTTATTCGTACCAGTTCGGATGTGATTTATAGGGGGCGGATTTAAAATGCCGTATAACGATTTACAGAAAGGTCGCTACTCACAAGCTAATCAAATTTATTTCATCACCACTGTATTGCATCAGCGTAAGCCTTTATTTCATGATTTTTCTGTGCAAAGATTGTTGTTTATGAAATGAAGGCGCTACATGATGAAGGTATTTTAAGGTCTCTTGCATGGGTGATTATGCCTGACCTCGTCCACTGGTTATTCGGTCTTAATGATGTTTTTACTTTGGCGCAGACTACGCAACGATTTAAAGCTCGCAGCGCACATGGGGTTAATTGCTATCTCAAACGGAGTGGTACGGTTTGGCAGAAGGCTTATTATGACTATGCATTGCGGTAAGAAGAGGACATACAAGGTGCAGCGCGGTATATTATCGCTAATCCATATTGCGAGCTGGTCTTGCTCATAAAATTGGTGAGTACCCTTTATGGGATGCAGCATGGCTGTAAATTTCGCGCACTGGGGTACGAATAAATTCGAACCTATCTGTTTACTTAAATAATGATGAAAACTACACTCCCTCCCGCTATCTTTCTCATGGGGCCGACGGCTTCCGGTAAAACTGCTTTGTCGGTGCAATTAGCGCAAAAATTAAATGCGGAAATCATTAGTGTTGATTCCGTGTTAGTGTTTAAAGGCATGGATATAGGCACCGCTAAGCCGACTTTAGAAGAAAGGGCGGGGATCCCGCATCATTTAATTGATATTTTAGACCCTGCGGAAAGTTTTTCTACGGGTGCTTTTAGGCGACAAGCATTGGCATTAATGGCGGATATTACGGCGCGGGGTAAATTGCCTGTATTGGTCGGTGGCACAATGCTTTATTTTAACGGCCTATTTCATGGCTTAGCTCAGCTGCCTAGTGCCGATGATGCCGTGCGTGCACAACTTAATGCGCAGGCGCAAGCTATCGGCAAAGAGGCAATGCATGCTAAATTGCAATTAATTGATCCGGTTGCCGCGGTACGCATTCACCCGAATGATCCGCAGCGTGTTCAGCGTGCTTTAGAGGTGTACGAGTTGACTGGTAAGTCGATGACTCAGCTACATGCTGAAGCGCAGGCCGAAGAAATTCCGTATCAAAAAATTAAGCTGATTATTGCGCCGCGAGATAGGGCGGTTTTGCATGAGAAAATTGCACTGCGTTTTAAGCAAATGTTGCAGCAGGGTTTAGTTGCTGAGGTTGAGGCGCTATATCAGCGAGGTGATTTAACGGTGCAAATGCCATCTGTACGAGCGGTAGGCTATCGACAGGTATGGTCTTATTTAGAAGGTGAAATTAATGCTGAAGAAATGCAGGAAACAGGTATTATTGCGACACGACAGTTAGCTAAGCGGCAATTTACTTGGTTACGCCGTGAAACTGATGCACACAGCTTTTATACCGAAGAACAGGATGTTTTTAGTGCGGTATTGACGTTGGTGCAAGAGCAAATGAATGGGCTTTAGTTATTGCATAAGATTCATACATATATTTTTTATAAAGGTTTCGAATTATGGTTAGAAAATTTTCATTAATAGGTAAAGGTTTATTGCTAGGAGTGCTGCTTGTTGGCTGTGTTACGACTGAAGTTGTTCCGGAAAATGGTAGGCAAACGGCATTTGTGACGGTGCATCATTCTATCTTTCATATTCCAGTATCAGCGACTTATCGCTGGTCTGATGGGTTTATGCAGCAATCGGGTACGGATGTTATAAAAAATGTGCCTATGTGGGATTTGCTCAAGCAAGGGATAGAGCAGGAGATGCAGCGCAAAGGCTACAGGCAAGTGCGACAAACTGAGCAGGCGGATATTAATA
The DNA here is from genome assembly GCA_030591965.1 of bacterium. Lineage (GTDB taxonomy): Bacteria > Pseudomonadota > Gammaproteobacteria > Methylococcales > Methylomonadaceae > Methyloprofundus. Next base: position 29,719 of record JAUVAA010000014.1, on the reverse strand, counting down.
TAAGCTTTGCTGCGGCATTAACTTCGTCATTGGATGATCAGCAAATTCAGAAAAAATATGGTTTAGTGCCGGGTTTAATGGTTAACCCGCTTAACCCAAAGCGATACGAAAAAGGAACTTTGATTTTTGATGTGCTTAACCCGCAGACAAATAAGTTGGCATGGCGCACGGCAGGTCAGGCATTGGCAAGCTTGGAAGAGATCCCCTTGCAGGAGAGGAGAGCAAGGATTAAAGCTTTTGTTAAAAAATTGTTGGCGTTTTTGCCTGAAAAGGATTAAAACTATAACCTTAAATACTGATACTTGGAGCTAGAGAATGAAACAAGAATTTGATGCATTATTAGAAAAATTAAAAACTGAACGTGATGAAATGCAGTTAAAAATGCATTTGGGTTCAATGGAAGCTAAAGAAGAATTTTCTGAGGCTGAAGAAAAGTGGCAGTATGTTAAGCAAAAAGCCAATGAGATTGCTGATGATTCAGTAGAAACAACGGATGATTTTATTGCCGCAGCTAAAGTTGTTGGTGAAGAGTTGAAAGAGGCTTATCAGCGTATTGCTAAGCGTATTCAAGATTAAGAGGCTCTTTTTTAAGCGGGGAGAAATTTTTTTCTTCCCGTACTTTGCTTGTAACTCCGTAGGGCGGACTTTAGTCTGCTAAAGCCAGTGGCTGATTAGAACAGGCGGACTGAAGTCTGCCCTACGGGGCTAATAAAGACGGCTAAACTAACTCGTTGGCCCATTCACATCTTCTGGATCACCTTCATAAGGCGTCGCATATTTACAGTCTTTTTGTGGGCAAACTTTTTCTGGGCCACGACGTTTGGTTGTCTTTAGCGTTAGGATAGGCCAGTCGCAAGTGGGGCAGGGTTCCTTGAATGGGACATTCCAGAGCGCATAGTCGCATTTAGGGTAGTCTGAGCAAGAATAGAAAATCTTACCGTAACGTGATTTGCGCTTTAAAATACTACCTTTTTTACATTTTGGGCATTCTACGCCAGTATCAAGCGGCTTCTCTAAGGGCTCGATGTGCTTACATTTTGGGTAAGCGCTACAGCCGATAAATTTCCCATACTTTCCTGTTTTAATGACTAAATCAGATTCACAGCTTGGACATTTACGGTCAGGAACTACTTCTGGTTCATTGGCTTGCGTGCCATCATCATTCAAATTGCGCGTGTAAGAGCACGTAGGGTAGTCTGTACAGCCGATAAATCGACCATTGCGGCCTAAGCGTATCGATAGTTGTTTGCCGCATTCAGGGCATTTTTCTTCAATGGCTTCCTGGGTGACATCTTTACGCTGTACTGATTCTTCTTTGTCATGGATAAGCGCGGTAAAGGGTTTCCAAAAGTCATGCATTAATGGAACCCATGATTTTTCGCCACGCGAAACAGCATCTAAATCATCTTCTAAATTAGCGGTAAAATTATAATCCACATATTTTGTGAAATGTTCGGTCAGAAATTTGGTAACAATTCGCCCGACATCGGTAGGATAGAAGCGTTTAGTTTCTAACGTGACATATTCACGGTTTTGTAAGGTGGAAATAATGGACGCATAAGTAGAAGGGCGACCAATGCCGTGCTCTTCTAAGGATTTCACTAAGCTTGCTTCACTGTATCGTGGTGGTGGTTCTGTGAAGTGTTGGTTAGTGACAATGTCTTCTAAGGGAATTGATTGACCTTCTTTCATTGGCGGTAAGAAGGTTTCTTTGTCATCGCCTTCTTTGTTATCGTCTTTGCCTTCTAAGTAGACGGCCATAAATCCTGGCTTGGCAATAACGGAGCCTGTTGATCGAAAAATATGCAGCTCACTACCGCACTGTAAATCGACCGAGACCGTATTGATAGTCGCATGGATCATTTGGCAGGCAATCGTGCGCTTCCAAATTAAGTCATATAATTTGAATTGATCGCTGCTTAGAAAACTTTTTAAGCTAGCAGGAGTTTGTTGAGCTAGCGTGGGGCGAATGGCCTCATGCGCTTCTTGAGCATTTTTAGATTTCGTTTTAAATGAACGTGGCTCTTTGGGTGCTTGGTCGGTACCGTATTTTTCGCTAATTAAGGCGCGAATATTTTCCAGTGCTTCTGCAGCTAAATTCACCGAGTCAGTACGCATATAGGTAATTAAACCAGCTGCTTCGCCGCCACCAATATCCATTCCTTCATAAAGTTGCTGAGCAACCATCATGGTGCGTTTAGTGGTGAAACCTAATTTACGTGCCGCCTCTTGCTGTAAGGTTGAAGTGATAAACGGGGGCGCGGGATTACGTTTGCGCTGTTTTTTCTCTAGTTTAGAAACTAATAAACTGCCATCGGCTGCAGCAAGTAATGTTTGTTGTGCTGCTTGTGCTGTCTCATCTTTCTCTATGCTAAATTGGCTGAGTTTTTCGCCATTATAGTGTGTTAATTTGGCTTTAAATTCTTGCTTTTCTTGGCTTAACTTTGCCGTAATTGACCAATATTCGCGTGTTTTGAAGGCTTCGATTTCTAGTTCACGTTCAACAATCATGCGCAGGGCAGGACTTTGTACTCGACCCGCTGATAAGCCACGGCGAATTTTTTTCCACAATAATGGTGATAAATTAAAACCTACTAGATAATCTAGGGCTCTACGCGCTTGCTGAGCATCAACTAGGTTGATCGCAATTTCGCCGGGATTTTCTATCGCATGAGTAACTGCTTTTTTGGTGATTTCATGGAATACGACACGATGTACGGATTTATTTTTAAGCAGTTTTTTTGCTTTAAGCATTTCCAATAAGTGCCACGAAATTGCTTCTCCTTCTCTATCAGGATCGGTTGCGAGATAAAGAGTATCGGCACCCTTGAGTGCTTTAGTAATGGCTTGTACATGGCGCTGGTTGCGATCTTGTACTTGGTACTTCATCGCGAAGTCATTGTCCGGGTCAACCGCACCTTCTTTGGGGATTAAGTCGCGTAAATGCCCGTAAGAGGCGAGAACTTGAAAATCTTTACCTAGATATTTCTCTATGGTTTTGGATTTTGCCGGTGATTCTACGATGATTAAGTTTTTGCTCATGCTAAGGATTAACTAATATTAATTTAAAAAAGCTGATTCTTCTTGATAGATGATATTTTCCATGTGAGCAATTGCAAGCTCTTCATCAGGTTGGTTTAATAATACGATTAAGCTAATCCATTGGATTTTTTCTATCGAAACCTGATGACTATCTATTGCCATGGCACGGTCAATAACGAGTTCGCGCGTGATCGGCGTAAGAATGTCTAAGCGCTGTAAAAAGTAAATAAAGTCGCGGCACTCTATATCTAGCTTTTGATTTTCTTCTGCGCAAAAAATACGGAAATTTTTATTGGATTTGAACATGGGCTCTTCTTGCTGGACGAGCGTATCTAGCCATTCAAATGCTTGGATTATGTTTTTTGAGTTAAAGCCTGCAGCTTTAAGTTCAGTTTTTAATGTATCTGTGTCAGCGTCGATGTCCATATCACTATCCATATAATTTTCAAAGAGATAGATCAGTACATCAAAGATATCTTCATTCATTAGGGGCCTATTAGTGGGCGTTTAACTTATTTTATTCGCGTGAAACTACCGCCATTCATGGGGCTAATATACCCTTGTATTTCTAACATGAGCAAGTGTGACGCGATATTTTCTACTGAAAAACCTGTTTCAGTAACTAGTTGGTCTATTGATGTGGGGCTATATTGTATGTAATTCAATAGCTTTTGTTGTTCAGGGTCTAGTGAGGTTTGAGTACTTATCTGTGGTGTGCTTGCTTGTGTTGTTGAGGGTTGAAATAGGTGAGCGAGTTCTTCTAATATATCTTGAGTCGTCTCAACCAGTTTTGCGCCTTCGCGGATTAGTGAGTTACAGCCGCGTGCTAACGGGTTGTATATAGAGCCAGGAATGGCAAAAACTTCTCTATTCTGTTCTAGCGCCATACGCGCAGTGATTAATGAGCCGCTTTGTTTGGCTGCTTCAACCACTAATAAGCCGACGCATAAGCCGCTGATAATCCGGTTACGGCGCGGGAAATGATTTGCTTTTGCGTTGGTTCCTGGGGGGAATTCCGAAATAAGTACGCCATTATTGACGATCTCGGTAGCAAGCAGCTTATGCGTGGCTGGGTAAACCCGGTCTAAACCTGTGCCGGTGACGGCAATAGTTTTTCCGTGCGCAGACAAAGCGCCACGGTGACTCGCTGCATCTATGCCTAGAGCTAAGCCGCTGGTAATGGTGAAGCCAGCAGTGCTTAGGCTGTGGGCAAAATCCGTTGCGATTTGTATGCCTGAGCTTGAAGGGTTTCGGCTACCGACTATAGCTATTTGTGGGAAATGAATTAAGTCTATGTCGCCACGCGCGAATAATATCGGTGGCGGGTCGGGAATTTCTTTTAGCTGTGTGGGGTAATCAGTATCTGAAAATAATAGGATGTGATTGTCAGGTTGTTCTAGCCATGCTAAATCCTGTTCCACCGTTTGCCAGTCAGGTTTTTTTATGGCGTCTATGCTTTTGTCGCGTAATCCTAATTGAAGTAAGGTCTCACGTGACTCAGAAAAGAGTTGTTCCGGGGTATAGTAATCTAAACATTTTAAAAAAGTTTTGCTGCCCACGCCTGACGTGCGCAAAAGCGCAAGCCAGAATTTAGTTGAGCTATCCGTGTGCTCTGAGACATTATTTTTCAGGTGTTTGTACCATATCTAAAACGCGAATATTTCTTGAGGCATGCATGACTAGTCCGTAGCTAACGCGGTCAAAGATGCGAAATACTAAAGCGATGCCGGCTTCTTGATCAGGAAGTTTGACTAGTTCATTTTTGTTTTTATGAAAAGGGTCAGTGACCAACTTTCCTTTTTGTATAATGCTTAGTAAATGCCCTTGTTTAAGGCCGTCTTGCTTGCCTTTGTTGAGTACGATGATATCGTATTGGCCAATTTCTTGAACGCCATTAAGCACGGCAATAATAGAGCCCTTAATGAATTCGGCCGGTGGTGTAGGGAAGAAATTGAATGCGACCTCCTCTTCTGAGCTAGGCATAAGTCGATCGCCGCGGCGAACTTCTTTGTCTGTATTGGTTATACGCAGTGTTGCAGGGTCGCCAAGCTCGAGAATCACATTATCGGCAATATATTCAGCTTCATAACCTAAAATTTCATTGTTATCTGGGTCGGTATAAGTTTGCCCAGGACGGTAAGTGGTATAAGCCAAAAACTCAGGCTTTAGAATAGAACGTACGAAAATCTTATCGCCCTCTGCCGCAATAATGTGTTCGCCAGAAAAATCGATAATATAAGGAGCATTGGCTAATTCATCTTCACTAACCACTTTAGGTGATGTTAGGTAAGGCCTGATTGCTTCGTTTGGAATCATGTCTATGGCTTGATCGGTACCATTAGCGCGCATATGTGGATAAAGCATGCGCTCGTCACTTGTTGGGCTATTAACGCAGAGCATAGGCTTGCCATCAATAAAGCAAAGGGTAATGACATCGCCTGGGTAAATTAGATGGGGGTTTTTAATTTGGTTATTGTGGCGCCAGACATTAGGCCATTGCCAAGGGTCTTGTAAGAACTTGGCCGATATGTCCCATAGAGTGTCACCTTTAACCACAACATGACTGGTTGGGTGAGTAGGGTTTAGTTTAATAACATCAGCCCAACTTGATAGACTTAATGTAAGGCCAAGAATAAGTCCTAGAATTGCTTTAGAAGCCATGATTTTATCCCGATCTATCGTAATTTATAGAATGAGTGCTGCTGTGAATATTAATTTCACAAAAAAATGGGCAACACTGAGCTTGCAAAGTATAAAGTTTAGATGATTTCGGATAGAATTCCAGTCATAAATAATTAAAGTGTGGAGTGTTTAGTGAGTATTCTGTCAATTCTTGAGTTTCCAGACCATCGTTTACGTACAGTAGCGAAGCCTGTTGAAGTAGTTGATAAAGTGATTGGAAACTTAGTTAATGATATGTTTGAAACCATGTACGAGGCGCATGGTGTGGGTTTGGCAGCAACTCAAGTAAATATACATCAGCGTATTATTGTTATTGATACCAGTGAAGAAAAAGATCAGCCGATTTGTTTAATCAACCCTGAAATTACTGATAGTTTGGGCGAAGAGGAGTCTGATGAAGGCTGTTTGTCGGTGCCAGGTATTTTTGAACCGGTTACACGTGCCGAGACAATTAAGGTAAAAGCATTAGATAAACGCGGTGTTTCTTTTGAGTTGGAGGCGGATGGTTTATTGGCTGTATGTATTCAGCATGAAATGGATCACTTGCAAGGTAAATTATTCGTTGATTATTTGTCGTCGTTAAAGCGCCAAAGAATTAAAAAGAAAATGGAAAAAATGCATAAGAGAGAAAAATAAGCAGATGAAAATTATTTTTGCGGGAACACCTGAGTTTGCAGTGCCAGCACTGCAAATGTTATTGGCTTCTAATCATGAAGTAGTTGCAGTTTATACACAGCCTGATCGACCGGCAGGGCGTGGACGTAAGTTGCAGCCAGGGCCGGTGAAATCGCTAGCTTTAAGTGCAGGGATTCCAGTATTTCAGCCAGAGAACTTAAAAGCAGAGGCTGATATTGAGCAGCTTGTTGCTTTGAATGCTGACCTGATGGTCGTTGTCGCTTATGGTTTGATTTTAAGTCAGCGCGTTTTGGATATACCTAAAACAGGCTGTATTAATATTCATGGTTCTTTATTGCCGCGTTGGCGCGGTGCTGCGCCGATTAATCGAGCGATTATGGCGGGTGATCAGGAGACTGGTGTCACTATTATGAATGTGGTTAAGCGGCTAGATGCTGGGGATATGTTGCATAAAACTGTATGTACTATTGGTGCGCAAGAAACAGCCAGTGAATTACATGACCGTATGATGGTGATGGGCGCAGAAGGCCTGCGAGAAACTCTGGTATTGCTGGAAGAAAATAAATTGTCTCGGGAAGTGCAAGATGAGTCTTTGGTGACTTATGCGCATAAATTGGAAAAAAGTGAATCTGAATTGGATTGGACTCGGACAGCGAGTGAGTTGGCGTTGCAGGTGCGGGGGCTTAATGCATGGCCGGTGGCGCAAACAAAGTTAGACGATAAGGTTATGCGTGTGTGGCGTGCGGAGGCGCTTGATGTTGAGGCTCAGCTTGCTCCTGGGGTAATTTTGGATGATAGCAAGCATATTGATGTCGCTACTGGATCGGGTGTCTTGCGTTTGTTGGAAATTCAAATGCCGGGGAAAAAACGTATGCAAGTGGATGCTTTTTTGCATGCTCATAAGGTGTCGGGTTTACATTTAGGTTAGGAATTAATAAAGTTAAAGCATGAATTGTATGGCCTGCGTGATGCGGTTTCTCTTAAGTTTTAAAGGACAAATGAATTGAATTCTCGATTAGTGGCGGCAAATGTTATCGTCAAGGTATTGGCTGGAAAATCTTTGACTGTCGCCCTTGAAGATGCGTGGCCGCAGGTTGTTGATGTGCAGGAGCGGGCGTTTATTCAAGCTTTATGCTATGGCACGGTGCGCCATTATTATCGGCTGGAATTTATTTTAAATCAGCTGGTTAATAAGCCGATTAAGAATAAAGATGTGCAAATCAAAGCGTTGGCATTGTTGGGCTTATATCAACTGAATTTTATGCGTGTTAAGGATCATGCAGCAGTGTCTGAGACTGTGGCAGTGATGAAGAAAAAGCAATGGGCTAAGTCATTACTGAATGCTGTATTGCGGCGCTATTTGCGCGAGCAGGAAGAGCTGGAGGCTTTGGCTGATAAGCATGTGGCTTATGCGCACCCTGATTGGATTATTAAGGCTATCAAGGCTGATTGGGGTAATGACGCCAAGCAAATTCTTTTGGCTAATAATCAACTTCCGCCGATGAGCTTGCGTGTCAATGCGCGCTTCTGTACGCGTGATGCTTATTTGGCGATGCTTGCAGATGCGGGAATTGAGGCTTGTGCTTTAGCTTGTTCGGAACAAGGTGTCCTGTTGGCTGAGCCAGTTGTTGTCGATAAATTGCCTAAATTTGCGCAAGGCTGGGTATCCGTTCAAGATGCGGCAGCACAATTGGCAGCGCAATTACTGGATGCGCGGCAAGGTGAACGTATTTTAGATGTGTGCGCTGCGCCTGGGGGAAAAACGGCGCATATTTTGGAATTGCAGCCTGATTTAAAGCAGTTGCTGGCAATTGATATTGATGCGCAACGCTTGGTGCGCGTGCAGGAAAATTTAACGCGTTTGCAGCTTAAGGCTGATGTATTAGCTGCGGATGCCGCTCAGCCAGAAACATGGTGGGATGGAGAGGTATTTGATCGTATTCTGCTGGATGCGCCTTGTTCGGCTTTAGGGGTTATTAGGCGGCATCCGGATATTAAGCTATTGCGTCGTGCCGAAGATATAGTCCAGTTACAGGAATTGCAGCAAGAAATTTTATGTGCTGCATGGACTATGCTGGCTTCAGGAGGTGTTTTGCTTTATGCGACCTGTTCTATTTTAAAGCAAGAAAATGAGTTGCAAATTGAGGCATTTCTTCAGCAACATGACGATGCCCAAGAGCTAATTATCAATGCTGATTGGGGTGTTAAGCGCTCCTTTGGGCGGCAGGTTTTTACTGGTAGCGATTCTATGGATGGCTTTTATTATGCGCGCTTACAAAAAAAATAAAGCGCTATTGCTAGGTTTGATTGTGTTGCTAAGTGGCTTGTCAGGGCATGGCTATGCTGATGATCGGTTTGTAAAAATTGAGCAAGCGCAATTAACTTTAGCTGAAAATAAAGCTCAACTGCGTGCTGATGTGATTTTTCAATTAAGTCGCAGCGCTCAGGATGCATTGCATAGCGGTATCCCTTTGTATTGGGATGTTTCTATTGAGCTTAAACAAGTGCGCTGGGGCGGGTTATGGCGGAGTGTTTTGTTTTCTCATGTGCGACGCTATCGCTTGGCTTATTATACTTTGTTGAATAATTATCGTGTCAAAGATGAGAAAAAAGATGAAATTAGGCGCTTTTCTAGTCTTCAAGATGCGTTGACTTATATGGGGAAGATTGCCTATGACGATATATCTGTAACTGGATATGACACTAAGCTGTGTATTATTGGCGTGTTAAATGTTTCTTTTGATAAGGAAATGTTGCCTGCGCCTCTGCGTCCTATTGCTTATTTTGAGTCAGAGTGGGATTTGTCGGCTGCTGAGAGGTTGTGGTGCGAATAAAGGTTCCGTTTAGTATGTTTATGCTTATCTTGCTGAGTTTCATTGTGCTGTCTTTACAGTTAATGAGCTCGGCGATACAGGATACATCGCAGCTTGGTGATATGTATACTTGGCTGCTTTTGAGTAATGCGGTAGGGACCGTGATCTTGCTTTTGTTGGTAGGTTTTAATGTCGTTTCGCTGGCTAGGCGACTTAAGAAGCGCGAGGCTGGGTCACGCTTAACTACCCGTATCGTATTGTTATTTATAGTTTTATCTTTGGTTCCTGCTGGGGTGGTGTTTTATTTCTCCTTGCAGTTTTTGCATCAAAGTATTGATAGTTGGTTTAGTGTTGAGTTAGATGGGGCGATGGAGGATTCTTTGGAATTAAGTCGTGCTTCTTTGGATCAGCGGTTGCGTTGGGATTTAAAGCAATCACAGGGCTTAGCTGAAGCTTTAAGTCGTAAGTCGGATGCGGAGATAAGTCTAGAATTAGATCATTTTCGTGAAATAGCTGGGGTCAATGAAGTTAGCCTGTTGTCAAAAAAAGGAAAAATCATCAGCTTTAGTGGTTTAAGTCCGAGTGATATTTTACCTAGTTTGCCAGTGTCTCCTTTATTCCTGCAAGTGCAGCAAGGTAATGATTATGTCGCTCTTGCTTCGGTAAATGGTGAGCTAGTGGTGCAGACGGTCGTTGCGATTAAGCCGAAAAACACGCATTATTTACAAGTTATTTACCCCGTGCCTGAGCGTATTAATGATTTAACTGATTCGGTTGAGTTTGCTTATGTTAGGTTTCAAGAAATGATGTATTTGCGGCATTCATTGAAGACTAGCTTTTCTCTTGTTTTGTCTTTGGTGTTGCTGATGAGTTTGCTCGCGGCAATTTCAGTTGCATTTGTGAGTGTGCGTGGAATTATTGCTCCCATTCGTGATTTAGTGCGCGGTACGCAGGCTGTAGCAGCAGGGTTTTATGGGCAATTATTACCGGTAAAGCGCCTAGATGATTTGGGTTTTTTGGTGGAGTCATTTAATGAGATGGTGACGCAAATCTCTCGTGCTCAGGATGAAGCGCGAAAAAGCGTACAAGAAATTGAGCGTCAGCGGGCTTATTTGGAGGCTTTGCTGACCAGTTTGACATCAGGTGTCTTGAGTTTTGATTCGAGTTTAAATATACGTACAGCAAATCAAGCGGCGAGCATTATTTTGCATGTTCAAGTGATGCGTTATTATGGGCAAGATTTAATGCAGTTGGCGGAAGGTCGCCCAGACTTAATGGGATTGACTGAGGTGGTACAGCCTTTATTGGAAAAATCATTTGATATTTGGCAGCGTAATGTTGTGGTCGATGGCCCAGAAGGGCGTAAGGAGTTGCTGTGTCAAGGCTCGCCGTTATTTTCTACTGAGGGCGGTTATATTGGTGCGGTGGTTGTTTTTGATGATATAACTGATTTGATTCAAGCTCAAAAGAATGCTGCGTGGTCTGAAGTGGCGCGGCGCTTAGCGCATGAAATTAAAAACCCTTTGACACCGATACAATTATCAGCGGAAAGGTTGCAGCACAAGCTGGCGTTTAAGTTGGAAGGTGGGGATGCTGAGATGTTGCAACGTTCTACTCGAACTATTGTTCAGCAAGTAGAAGCTATGAAGCATATGGTTAATGACTTTGCTGAATATGCGCGGCCAGTGCACAATAAAGCAGAGAAGTTGGACTTGTTGGCTTTGGTACAAGAGATTATGGTTTTATATAGCTCCGATCCTAATGTGCGTTTTGACTTGCAAGTGGAGGGGCGTATTTCCTTAATTAAGGCAGATGCGGTTAATATTAGGCAAGTGCTGCATAATCTGTTTAAAAATGCATCGGAGGCTATGGGCGGCAAAGGGATGATTACCGTAAAGCTAGAAAGTGTACAGCAATACAACGCAGAGCTTGTGCGCTTAGCTATATATGATACAGGTTGCGGTGTTGATATTAAGCAGGCCAAGCAGATTTTTGAGCCTTATGTGACGAGCAAGCAAAAAGGTACGGGTCTAGGTTTGGCGATTGTGAAAAAAGTGATTGAAGAATTGGGTGGAAGTATTCGCTTAGATAGCAAATATACACAGGGTGCTGGTTTTATTATGCAGTTTCCAGCAGTATTCGATAGGCAAGGTAAAAACTAAGTGAAATGAGTGGGTATAAAGCAAATATTTTAGTGGTTGATGATGAGCCAGATATTCGACAGTTAGTGCAGGAAATTCTGCAGGATGAAGGTTATGTTGTTTATATGGCAGGGAATGCTGAGGAAGCGCGACAAGTGCAGAGCCGGCATCAGCCTGATTTAATCTTGTTGGATATTTGGATGCCTGATACAGATGGTATTACGCTGCTAAAAGAGTGGACTCAGGATGCTGGATTTGTCACGCCAGTAATTATGATGTCAGGGCATGGCACGATTGAAACCGCCGTTGAAGCAACTAAGTTAGGCGCGTATGAGTTTTTGGAAAAGCCTTTGTCCTTGGCACGGCTGTTATTGGTTGTTGATCATGCTATTGATGCGCATATGTTGCAGCGCGAAAATGCAGGGTTGAAGCAGCAATTGCTTGATGTGAATGAGCCTGTTGGGCGAAGTGCTTTTGCGGAACGAATTAAAGAGCAATTAAAACGTTTGGCTCAGCATGATACCAAAGTGATGTTTGTTGGTGAAAGCGGTACCGGTAAGGAAATGTATGCGCGCTTCTTGCATGAGCATAGCGGGCGCAAAGCTGGGCCTTTTATTGATGTGTCAGTGGGCAGTATTGATCCCGAAAATGCAGCGGTAGAGTTTTTTGGTAAGGAGCTTGATGGCGTCGTGTATCCTGGTCTATTGGAACGAGCGCATGGTGGTGTGTTGTTCTTGGCTGAAATAGCGGGCATGGATGTGCAAACGCAACTAAAGCTATTAAGCGCCTTAGAATCGCGTTCATTTTTACGTGTGGGGGGGACGGCGCAGGTGCGCGTTGATGTGCGTGTTATTGTTACGACGCGGACTTTATTAGAGGCCGAAGTGGTTGCTGGGCGTTTTCGACAAGATTTATATTATTTTCTCAATGAGGTGACGATGGAAGTGTTGCCATTGCGCGAGCATGGAGAGGATGTTCCTGCTCTATTGCATTTTTATATAGATTATTTTGTGCGCCATGAAAAATTAGCTTATAGAAAGTTTTTGATGGCGGGGCAGAATTTTTTACGTAACTATACTTGGCCTGGTAATGTGCGAGAATTAAAGAATTTAGTGCAGCGTTTAATGATTTTGGGGGCTGGAGAGGATATCGAGTTAACTGAGGTGAAAGCGGCTTTAGGGGCGATTTTGGGTGCGGCAAGTGTTGCGCCGCAAAGTGATGTGCCTGATTTTTTTCAGTTGTCATTAAAAGAGGCTAGGGAGCAGTTTGAAAAAGCCTACCTTGAATATCATTTTGAGAAAAATGAAGGGAACGTTGCTAAATTAGCGATTGCAGTAGGTGTTGAGCGTACGCATTTGTACCGAAAATTACATGCGCTAAATATAAAAGAATAGTTTTGATGGTTTACCGTGCCCTTAAATTTCAGGATAATGGCAAGATAAAGTAATTTTAGATGCTGTGATGGGATGAGTTTAATTTAATTAGAATTAAGTGGATCTTAGCCGGCCTTATAGTGAGTTCTAGTACTGATTATGTTTGATAATTTAACCGATCGTTTAGGTAAAACCTTAAAAAATCTTCGTGGCCAAGGTCGCCTGACTGAAGAAAATATTCAAGAGACGATGCGTGAAGTGCGCATGGCTTTGCTTGAGGCTGATGTTGCGCTTCCTGTTGTTAGTGCCTTTATTGAGAAGGTGAAAGAGCGCGCTTTAGGCCAAGAAGTGCAGGCGAGTCTCTCTCCTGGGCAAGCGCTTATTAAAGTCGTTCAAGCTGAACTTGTCAGTGTTATGGGTGAGGCGAATGAGGAACTTGACTTAAAAGCTAATCCTCCCGCAGTTATTCTTATGGCGGGTTTGCAGGGGGCGGGTAAAACCACAACGGTTGCTAAGTTAGGGCGCTGGCTAAAAGAGAATAAAAAGAAATCAGTCGGTGTGGTTAGTGCGGATATTTATCGCCCAGCAGCGATCAAGCAGTTAGAAACGCTAGCTAATGATTTGTCGCTCACATTTTTTGACACCGATGTAACTAAAACAGCGGCGGAAATTGCTACTTCAGCGATTGATGCGGCAAAGAAGCAATTCTTAGATGTTGTTATTGTCGATACTGCAGGTCGTTTGCATATTGATGAAGAAATGATGGCTGAGATTAAGGCTTTGCACGCGGCTATTAATCCGGTTGAGACTTTATTTGTTGTAGATAGCATGACGGGGCAGGATGCGGCGACAACTGCAAAAGCTTTTAATGATGCACTGCCTCTAACAGGTGTAGTTCTTACTAAAACTGATGGTGATGCGCGTGGTGGAGCGGCCTTATCTATTCGTCATGTTACTGGTAAGCCGATTAAGTTTGTTGGGGTTGGTGAAAAAACCGATGCCCTAGAGCCGTTCTATCCAGATCGAATTGCTTCAAGAATTTTGGGCATGGGGGATATGCTCAGCTTGATTGAAGATATTGAGCAAAAAGTTGATAAGGATAAGGCGGCAAAATTAGCTAAAAAATTACAGAAGGGCAAGGGGTTTGATCTGTCTGATTTTGTTGAGCAACTAGAGCAAATGGAAAGTATGGGTGGCGTTGGCGCAATGATGGATAAGTTGCCAGGTATTAATGATGTATCGCAGGAAATGCGCGATAAAGTAAATGATAAAGAATTGGCGCGACAAATTGCAGTCATTCGCTCTATGACTAATCAAGAAAAGCGTTACCCTGACCTAATTAAAGGCAATCGTAAAAAGCGTATTGCCGCTGGTTGTGGGCAGGAGTTGCAGGATGTTAATCGTGTTTTGAAGCAATTTAAGATGATGCAGAAAATGATGAAGCGCTTTAAAAAAGGCAATATGGCCAATATGATGCGCGGAATTAAAGGAAATATGAAAGGTATGCGCATGTAATTTTTAGGTGATTGCCGGTAAAACTTTTAGGGGCAGAAATGTTTTTTATAGTTTTGGCTTCACATAATGATTAAAAAGCGTAAAATAATTCGATTAAGTTTGGTTAAATGTAATTTTTGAGGAATCTAGATGGTAGTTATTCGTCTTGCCAGAGGTGGGCAAAAAAATCGTCCTTTTTATCATGTTGTAGTGACTGATAGTAGAAATAGTCGTGATGGACGTTATATTGAGCGTTTAGGATATTTTAATCCTTTAGCAAGAGGCTCGGAAGAAAGATTGATATTAGATGAAGAGCGTATTGCTCATTGGCAATCTAAGGGTGCACAGCCTTCTGAGCGTGTTGCTAAGTTGATTAAAGATGCGAAAAAAGCAGCAGTAGCTGCTTAAAAGGTTGGCTGAGGAATTTATTAGTGTTGGCTTAGTCTCCGGTATCTTTGGTGTCCGAGGCTGGATAAAAGTATTTTCGTATACAGAGCCCCGTGAAAATATACTGACTTACTCTCCTTGGACCTTAAGAAAGGGCAAGGATAGCAAGGAAGTTAAGGTTGTTGATGGTCGTCGGCATGGAAAAACAGTCGTAGCATGCTTGGATGGTCTTAATGACAGGGATGACGCGGCTGATCTGAATGGTTGGGAAATATTAATTCGTCCGGAACAATTGCCTAAGGCAAAAAAAGGCGAATATTATTGGAGCGACCTGATAGGGCTGCAAGTTAGTACCGTTGATGGTGTCGAGCTTGGTATTGTTAAGCAGATGCTGGAAACTGGGGCTAATGATGTTGTCGTTGTGATGGGAGAAAGGGAGCGCTTGATTCCTTTTTTGCAAGAGCAAACGATAAAAAGTATAGATTTACTTGCTGGCGTCATGGTTGTTGATTGGGATGCTGAATTTTAATGCGCTTTGATGTAGTGACGATTTTTCCTGAAATGGTGCTTGATTGCGCTATGAATGGGGTTACTGGTCGCGCAATAAAGCAAGGTTTAGTTGATTTAGCTGTTTGGAATCCTCGGGACTATACATTAGATAGGCATAAAACAGTCGATGATCGCCCTTATGGCGGTGGTCCTGGTATGGTTATGAAATATAAGCCATTAAAGGATGCTGTTGATAATGCTAAGAAATCAGTTAGTAAAGAGCGAGTTAAAGTTGTTTATTTAAGTCCCCAGGGTGAGCCAATTACACAGCAACTGTTAAATGAAAATACTGCTTTAGAGCAGTTGATTTTGATTGCGGGGCGCTATGAAGGGATTGATGAGCGCTTTATACAAGATGAGTGTCATGAAGAGTGGTCGTTAGGTGATTTTGTTATTAGTGGTGGCGAGTTAGCTGCGCTAGTTGTCATTGATGCGATCTCAAGACTTCTGCCTGGAGTATTGGGTGATGAAGAGTCTGCAAAGCAGGATTCTCATATGGATGGTTTATTGGACTGTCCGCACTATACACGTCCTGAGTTGTTTGAGGATAAAGCTGTTCCGGGGGTTTTGCTCGGCGGTAATCATAAGGACATCGCAAAATGGCGATTGAAACAGTCATTGGGGCGGACTTGGCAGAAAAGACCCGATTTGTTGTTTGATAAAGAATTAACGGCGGAACAGCAATCGTTGTTAAACGAATTTAAAATTGAATTGAAGTATAAATAGGTACAGTAATGAGTAATATTATTAGTCAATTGGAAGCAGAGCAGCTTAAAAAAGATATTCCAGTGTTTAACCCTGGTGATACAGTTGTTGTGCAAGTAAAAGTAAAAGAAGGCGAGCGCGAAAGATTGCAGGCATTTGAAGGTGTTGTTATTGCTAAGCGTAACCGTGGATTAAATTCAGCTTTTACAGTTAGAAAAATTTCTCATGGCGTAGGTGTTGAACGTGTTTTCCAAACACACAGCCCTTTAGTTGGAGATATTCAAGTTAAGCGTCGTGGTGCAGTACGTAGAGCGAAATTGTATTATTTACGTGACTTGTCAGGTCGTGCAGCACGTATTAAAGAGAAGCTATCATAAGGACTTATTCTTTATTGTAGTGAACCAAAAAAGGCGCTTGATAGCGCCTTTTTTGTGTCTGCTTTATAATGTGAATTAAGTAAGCTTTGGTGTTTTTCTACGCGTTGTGTTTAAAGGCTCTTAGAAATATCCACGCCTGTGGCTTCTAATAAAGCGCGGCGTAATTTTTCAGCTTCAGCAGCCCGTTCAATGATATTCGGAGATAGGCATATTTTGCCTTCAAAGCGCTTGATGCCGCCGGTAGTGCGTTCGCTAACTACATCGACAATAACCTTCCAATTAATTTTCTTTTTATCTGCAGCAAAAGCAAACACCAAGGCAAGGTCGCCAAGATTGTTAATTAAGCGCGGTACGCCACCAGAATAATAAAAAAGAGCTGCACAAGCGGAAGGGTGGAAAATCTTTTCTGTGCTGCCCGCTACTTTTAATCGGAAATCAATATATTTTTCTGTTTCCTCGTAGCTCAATGGGTTCAAATGATATTCTATTGAGATTCTTTGGGAGAATTGTACCAGTTCAGGCTGGTTAAGCTTGTCTACTAATTCAGGTTGGCCAACAAGGACCAGTTGTAACATGATTTCTTGGGTGGTGTTAATGTTGGACAGTAAGCGTAACTCTTCCAGTGTTTGGATGTCCATATTTTGTGCTTCATCAACGATGAGTACTACGCGGGTTCCTGAGTTGCTTTTTTCGGTAATGAAATCTACAAAAGCGCGATAACGCTCCGCTTTATTAGAGGCTGTGGATTCAATATTGAAGGCAGCTAAAACCCAAGTTAATAAATCACCAAATGCGCTGTGTGTATTAGTTATTAGGCCAACTTCGCACTGGGCTTGAATTTTTTCTAATAAGCTACGTACTAATGTTGTTTTCCCAGAGCCAATCTCACCCGTTATAACGGTGAATCCTGCTTGGCTTACTAAGCCATATTGTAGTGTGGTCAGCGCTTTTTTGTGTTTCGCGCTTAAATACAGGAAGCTAGGGTCAGGAATTAGCGAAAATGGTTTTTTTGTAAGACCGTAAAACTTAGTATACATACATAAATTACTGGTTAGAGATTATGGGCTTGTAATTGAGAAATTATTATACCGTATATCCTTGTGTAGGGATTGATTATGCGCGTTAGAGTTGTATCGTGGTGTTTTTATCGGGCATAAAAGTGCGGGTGTGCGTGTTATCTCCGTACTGTATTTTTTGATTTTAACATATGATCTATAGCTTATAATACTGTATATATGTTCTAAAAATACGGCTAAAACAATAAATAGGTTGATATGGCAATAAGTGAATTTGTGGTCGGGCAGCGATGGATAAGTGCTCCTGAGCCTGAGTTAGGGTTAGGGATGGTACTTGCGGTAGATGCTAATCGGGTGACTATTTTGTTTCTAGCGAGTAGTGAACGTAGGGTCTATGCGCAGAATAACTCACCTTTGACGCGTGTGCGCTTTTTGCCGGATGATAAAATTGAGACGGAAGATGGTGATCATTTAACGGTTAAATCTGTGACTGAAGAGTTGGGTCTTTTACGCTATCATTCGATAGCTGAGGACGGTAATATTGTGTTGATTGATGAAATGGAATTAAGTAGTCATTCGCAATTTAACAAGCCTCAAGACAAATTGTTTATTGGCCAGGCTGAGTCGGGGCGTTGGTTTTCGTTGCGTTATCAAACTTGGAATTATTTACATCAGCTGCATAAAAGTGATGCGAAAGGGTTGCTTGGCGCGCGAGCCTCATTAATTCCGCATCAACTTTATATCGCCCATGAAGTTGCACGACGCGACAAGGTACGTGTAATGCTTGCTGATGAGGTGGGGCTAGGGAAAACCATTGAGGCTGGTTTGATTTTGCATCATCGTTTACAAATGGGCTTGTCCTCGCGCGTTATGGTTATGGTGCCCGAGAGCTTGTTGCATCAGTGGCTGGTTGAGATGTTGCGCCGATTTAATTTAAAGTTTAGTCTTTTCGATGAGTCTCGCTGCTTGGCCATAGATGAAGATAACCCTTTTTTGAGTGAGCAGTTAGTGCTCTGTAGTTTAGACTTTTTTGAGAGAAACCCTCATAGACAAGCGCAAGCTATCCAAGCTAACTGGGATGTAGTCGTTGTTGATGAGGCGCATCATTTGCAGTGGAGTGAAGGTATGCCGAGTCATGCCTATTTATTTGTTGAGCAGTTGGCGCAGCTTGCCGATGGCCTGATGTTATTAACGGCTACGCCTGAGCAGCTAGGCAAGCAAACGCATTTTGCTCAGCTGCGTTTGTTGGATCCAGATCGCTTTCATAGTTTTGAGTTGTTTTTAGAGGAAGGGCGGCAGTTTGAACCGATTGCCCAGTTAGCTGAGAAAATAGTGCATGAGCGTATTTTAAATGAAGCAGATAAAAGTAGTTTGTCTACCTATATTGACCAAAATCTATGCGCAAAATTTTTGCAAGATGCTAATGCTATCGGTGTAAAACAGGATGTTATTGATCAATTAATTGACCGACATGGCACGGGGCGTATTTTATTTAGAAATTCTCGGCATGTAGTGCAGGGTTTTCCGGTGCGCGAGTTTTATGCATATCCATTACAGTCTGAGAATGAAGAGGGTGACGCTACTTATCTTGCTTGGCTGGTGGAAAAAATAAAACAATTGGCCGATGAGCAGGTTTTATTGATTTGCCAGCAAGCTGAAACTGCGCTGTGTTTGCAAAAAAGCTTGCGTGAGAAGTATGCAATTAATGCCGCTGCCTTTCATGAGGGCATGAGTATTATTGAGCGAGATAGGGCTGCTGCTTACTTTGCTGATGAAGAGGCTCATGTGCGTATCTTGCTTTGCTCTGAAATAGGCAGTGAAGGGCGTAATTTTCAATTCGTACATCATTTAATTTTATTGGATTTACCTGAAAATCCTGATTTATTGCAGCAGAGAATTGGGCGTCTTGATCGCATTGGCCAAAAGCAGGCGATTAAAATTCATGTGCCTTATATAGTTGGCAGTAAACAGCATAGTTTGTGTCGCTGGTATGCTGAGGGCTTGGGGTTATTTCAAGCAAATAGTAATGCGGCAAGTGAAGTCTATCGAGTGCAAAAAGATTTGGTTGGGCAGGTCTGTTCAAGTGTTGAGCAGCAAGGATTGCAGGGGGTGATTGATTCTAGTTATGCATTGATACACAAGGTTGAGGCAGAAATGCATCAGTCGCGTGATTTATTGTTGGAATTCAATTCTTGTCGTAAAGATATTGCTGAGCAGCTAATCAATACTATTGAGAATTTATCCCAGCCTGATGTTTTATGGGCTTATATGGAAGATATTTTTGAATATTTTGGCGTCGATTCTGAATATCATTCCAAAGCTTGCGCTATTTTACAAGCAGGGCAGGCGCAAAGAGTTTCGCAATTCCCTTATGTTCCTGATGATGGTGTAACTGTAACGGTGAGTCGAGATGTCGCGCTAGCAAGAGAGGATATGCAGTACTTGAGTTGGGAACATCCGATGGTCGCTGCGGCTATGGATTTGGTGGTGTCAGATAATGTGGGTAGTGCGGCATTAAGTGTCATTAAACACCAGCAACTAAAGTCGGGGCAGTATTTGTTGGAGTGTCTGTTTTTAATTGAATGCAGTGCACCTTTAGCTTTGCAGTTGAATCGTTTTTTACCTGCGACCCCAATACGTGTTTTGGTTGATCAGGGACAGAAAGATTTAACTGAGCAAATTGCACATGAAGAGTTAGTCGAGCTTGTGCATAAGTTTGAGGTGGAACAAATTACGGCATTTATGGGCAGTGAGCATAAAAATATTAACGCTATGATTGCTTGCGCAGAGAGTAGCGCAGAGATTGCAATGCAGGCTGTTATTTCTCAGGCTAATATGGGTATGCTGAAAATATCTGCTGAAGAAATAAAGCGGATGGAGGCCTTGTCACAGGTTAATCTGAGTATAAAACCGGAGGAAATAGAGGCATTGAAAGATCGTACTATTGCTTCTCATGGATATATTCGGGATGCTAAATTGCGCTTGGATGCAGTTCGATTTATCATAGTTAGTTAAGGTATGGATTTTGTGCTTCAGTGCTTGCACTGAGTGTGAACATAATTATAAGAATAATCACAGTATAGAGGATAGAAATGGGCTTATTGGATTCAGTTTTTGGTAAATCAAAAGTAAATGCAGCAAATAAAAAAGTTAAGGCCGCGCGCGAGGCAAATGATCCAGTAGCACTGGAAAAGGCACTAGCTGGCGCTATCACTATTTACCAGTCTATTGGCTCAGATAGTTCGGTGTTTAAGGATGCCTTGTATAGCTGGGGTATGGCTTTATTGTATTCTGCTAGATTAAAGCAGGGGGCTGAAGCTATGTCGCTTTATGAAGAGGCTGGTAAGAAATTTTCTTTCTGTTTAGTAGCAAAACCAGACTACTTGGCTGCTGCTTTAGACTGGAGTGTCGCTTTAATAGAGTTGGCTGCCCTACAGAAGGGTGCTGCACAAGCGGCAAGTTATGCATTGGCAAAAGAAAAGTTGACGCTTGCTGATAGTATTCATGAAGGCGTTGCTTCTTATAATTTTGCTTGTTTGCATGCAGTCGAAGGCGATTTTGATGCCTGTAAGGTTGCATTAGAGCTTGCTCGTGATTATAAAAACTTACCGGATGAGCAAGATATTTTAAATGATGCCGATATGCAAGTGGCAAAAACACAAAGTTGGTTTGATGGCTTTATTGCTTCGATTAATGAGCCAGTAAAAGCCGATGCTGAAACTGAGGAATTAAGTGCTGAAGATGCTGAGGCGAAAAAAACAGGCACAGTCTATACTAAAAACCAAGTAAAAACGGATGGTTATAAAGTTAAGTACGACGATAAATAAGCTTGTTTGATTTAACTTTAGCTGGCCACAGTATTTTATTTGGTGGGAGAGGGAATAGAATACTTTAGTAAAATACTTGGTTTTTATTGATGTAATAATTTATACTCATTATAGATATTAAGAGCGCAGCTTAATGCGCTTCTTTTTACTGCTGTTAATACTGTTAGAAAGTTATAATTAGGAGAAAGATAAATGGCTTATGAATTACCTGCTTTACCTTATGCAAAAGATGCTTTAGCGCCACATATTTCTGAAGAAACATTAGAATTCCATTATGGTAAGCATCATCAGACTTATGTCACTAACTTAAATAATTTAGTTCCAGGCACTGAGTTTGAAGGTGCTTCATTAGAAGGTCTTGTTATGCGCTCTTCTGGTGGTATTTTTAATAATGCTGCGCAAGTTTGGAATCATACTTTTTACTGGAATAGCTTGTCACCCAATGGCGGCGGCGAACCAACTGGCCCATTAGCTGATGCAATTGATGCTGCTTTCGGGTCATTTGCTGAATTCAAAGAAGCATTTACTAAATGTGCAGTGACAACTTTTGGCTCAGGTTGGGCGTGGTTAGTAAAGAATTCTGATGGTAGTCTTGAGCTAGTGAGTACTAGCAATGCTGCATGTCCTTTAACTGAAGGTCAAACACCTTTGTTGACTTGTGATGTGTGGGAGCACGCTTATTATATTGATTACCGTAATGCTCGCCCTAGCTATTTGGCAGCTTATTGGGAATTGGTTAATTGGGAATTTGCAGGGCAAAACTTTGCTGGATAAAACTTAAGAATTTTATAATGTGAAGCATAAAAAAGCCTGAGTTTATTTATTTAAACTCAGGCTTTTTTTATACAGCGAGATTTTATTTTACAACACGAAGGTGTGATCGTGGCGGTTTGTTTTCTGGTGGTGGCTCGTTGTCGTCCTCATCTTCTTGGTCAAAGACCATGCCCTTTCCATTTTCTTTTGCATAAATAGCCAGTACTGCAGGTACGGGCGCGATAATATGCATAGATTGTCCATTAAATCGGGTGTTGAATTCAACGGTGGTATTGCCTAAAGATAGGCTTTGAATTGCTTCTGGGCGCATGTTTAGGACAATTTTACCGTCATCAATATAATCTTCAGGCAATACCGCATGTGGATGCGAGGCATCAACGAGTAGGTGAGGCGTTAAATTATTATCAATAATCCACTCATAAATGGATCTAAGTAGGTAGGGTTTTAATGAGGTCATTTTTTGCTGGGTAGTTTAGCCATCTCATGTTCTTCTTCGCTTAGGCTTTCAGCGAAAGCTTCGCGGCTAAATAGTTTCTGAGCATATGTGTTGATTATTTGCGCATTCTCAGGTAATTCAATGCCAATGCTAGGTAAACGCCATAATAAAGGGGCTAAAGAGCAGTCGATTAAAGAGAAGTCATCACTCATGAAAAATTCGTGTGCTGCAAATAAAGGCACAGCGGCAACTAAGCCTTCACGTAGCATTTTTTTCGCACGAGCCGATTTTTTCTCGCCCGAATTGAGTACTTCACCTAATAGATGATACCAGTCTTGGTCTATGCGTTTGATAATCATCCGTGCATTAGCGCGCGACACAGGGTCCATTTGATGCAGAGGAGGGTGTGGAAATCTCTCGTCTAAGTATTCCATGATGATGCGAGCATCATATAAAACCAAATCACGCTCAACTAATGTAGGTGATGTGCCATTTGGATTAAGCTCCAATAAGCTTTCTGGTGGATCGGTAGGGTCAAAATATTCAATTTCAGCTGTTACACCTTTTTCGTGTAAAGCAAGTCTTGCGCAATGACTCATGGCACAAGTAGGCGAAGAAAATAGTGTCATGACTGAACGACGAGTATTAACAGTTACCACGAATCGTAACTCCAAAGTAGTTAAAGATTAGGAAAAATAACTTTATTGTACCATATATAAACCTAACTACGTGCTTGCTTGTGTGGTTCAAATATGTAAATTGGACTGGAGGAATTAAGTAAATCACAGTACACTCGTACTTTCTCGTTAAGTCGACTAATAAAGGGGAAATAATAATGATAAAGAAATCTTTAAAATTAGTATGTTTAATCGTTAGTGTTGGTTTTACTGGGGCCGCTTTTGCCTACGGGACATCAGCAACTAATAACGGTTGTAAAAAACCTAAGTTTAAAACTTTTACGCCTGCGCATAAGTCCGAAGTAGATCCCGAATCAGAAATTTCGTTTACCGTTTCTGGTTATGCGGATCCAGTGTCAATTCATGTTACCGCTAAAAATGTGCCGCTAAAAGTAAGTGTTGAAAATAATGTTAGTTTTTATGAGGTGAGAGCAAAACTTCCTGCTTCCTTAACGGGTAAGTATGCACGTATCCACCTACAAGCTGATGGTATGTTGGGTTGTACCGGAAAAGATGGCTGGCTGCTGAAAATTAGAGATAAGCCAGAAGGGGTAGAGTAATCTCAATTTTTTTAACCACAAGGTTTTTTGGAGTAAATAGAAATCCTCCAATTACTTTGTGGTTAGTTTGCTCGCTGGAGAGTTAATAGCGAATTTTATCTTCTTGTTCTTGCCAAGCGATAAAGGGCTGCAGTGCAGTATTTACCTCAATATGCTGCATATTGATCGTCCGTTTTTCAGGCGTTACAGCGATTTCATCATAAATAAAACTATCATCAAAGCCTGCTTTTGCGGCATCAAAGCGATTACAGGCAAAATAGACCTGCCCTAGGCGCGCCCAATAAATAGCACCTAAGCACATAGGGCAAGGCTCGCAACTACTGTAAAGCGTGCAATCAGTGAGCTGAAAGTTGTTTAAATGCTTGCAGGCTGTCCGAATGGCAGTGATTTCTGCGTGAGCTGTCGGGTCATTGCTGCAAGTTACGATATTTGAGCAAGCGGCAATTACTTTATTGTCTTGACAAATAACAGCACCAAAAGGCCCGCCATTTCTTGTGCGTACATTTTCTGAGGCTAAGTTGATTGCTTGTTGCAAGAATTGCGCGTGCATTTATAAATTCAGTGGATTGTTGGGGTCTATGCCATCCATAAAGGGGATGCGACGATCCTGACTGGTAATCTGATACACTTTTCCTAGCCAATTATTAAACACGGCTTTTGCAGTATCACGCCAGGTATTGTCTAAAAATGGCTCGACTTCTTTCTCTGGAAAATCCTCAATAGGATCGTGATTTTTTAGTGCTTCTTGCACATGCTCAGCGTAACGAGTAAAAATTGCCCGTGCTTCGTGGTTAAAATAATGCTCTGGAAAAGGCGGGTACTGGTCAATTTCTTGGTTAATATAGCGTATTACTTCTCGCTTATACTCTTTTAGTAAGCTGATGTTGTCGTACTCGGGGTGTCCTTGGAAAAAGACAATCCGAAAACCATCGGGGCTAACTGCAAGATGCAAGCCAGCTTCAGTGCTAGAAACTAGAGTTTGTACGCCATGTTGCTCTAAATCCTCTTGAAATACAGCATTAAAACGTGAATGAGGCACATCAAAGCGTGTATTAATTTCAGCGATCAGCGGATGTTTGCGGTCAATGACTTTATGCGCATAAACGCCCCAGCATTTTGCCGGTAAACGTGTGCGCTCAATACCATAGCAAAACTGAATAAGTGCGTGTGTGGCTAAGCATGAACAGAGAATTGAGGTGACATTTTCTTTTGCCCATTCAAATACTTCAGTTAATGGTTGCCAAAAATCTTCGTCTTGTAAATGGGCGTGGGTGACATTAGCGCCACTGATAATTAAGGCATCTAGACCATCGAGCTTAAGCTGCTCAAAGGTTTCATAATATTGATCGATATGCGCTTGTGCTGCTACACTTCTAGGTAAACCCTCAATTGTAAAGGGATGTACATGAAATTGCGCAATTTGATTGCACGCGCCAATTAATCTAAAAAATTGCCGCTCTGTAGCTTCTAGCGCGGCATCAGGCATAATATTCAGAAAACCAATGTGCAATTCACGAATATGTTGATGCATGGCGCGGTCAGGGTTAAGGATATCTTCACCTTCTTCCTGTAAGCGTAGGAACGTGGGTAATTGAGTGTGGGCAACTAAAGGCATCGTGTTTAAGTGGTTTGCTGATCTATTGCAGCGGCAATCAGCTGAATAAATTCTTCTTCGTTACTGACTTGAGCAACATCACTGGCATCAAGTGTATAGCCATACTGATCTGCTATGGATTGGTAACGAGGTAAGCGTGAACGAAATAGCTCAGGAAAAACCCAAGTAACAAACTCATCCGGTGGAATACTATTTGTGTCAGGGTAATTATTTTCTTGCATAAACTCGGTAAGTTTTTCATCTAGAAAAGCTTCTCGATAATACAGTGGTTTTGGTGAGGACTTGGCACGATTAATAATAGTTTGTTCTTGTTCGGGCGAGGTTCTTATATAAATAATCAGCGTTTTCTCGGCTAGATGATCTAGTACGACTTGATTATCTAATTCGCAAACGCTGCCACCCGCATCATTAATAAAGTTTTTATAGCCGTAAATGCCTTCAGCCTTATGAATGAAATCACCGACATCGAGCATGGCGGCAACTTCAGCATGATAATGTAGGGCTTGCCTGCGTTTGAATTCAGCTAGTGATAGGCCGCCTAAGTTAGGGTTGCCTAGCTTGCTTAAAAAGCTGGAAACGGGCGCTAAATTTTCTACTGTAACGTTATTACAAATATAAATTGAATCAGACAGTAAAAGGTCCTTTAAAAAAGGCACTTCCATTGCTTGCTGCTTAATATTGTCCAGTATCGGCTCACCTAAATATTTGGTGCCTATACGGTAATCACCTGAATAATGAAACCATTTTTCTTGGGGTAACTTGCTAGAGAGTGTCGTTTTTCCAGCGCCAGACATGCCTAGTAAGGTAAGGCTTTTAGAATCCCAGTTTAGGAATTCTTGAGAACTCATTTTCATGCAGGGTATTTCCTAATCCTGATAATCTTTTAAAGGCATGTCGTCCATATCGGTACGGCGGGTATCTGAGTTAGAGAAACCTAAATCGTCAGATTCAAGATCATCAAAGGGGGCGCTCCAATCCTCTGGGTCTTCAATGAAGTCAAAGGTTGAGTTATACCAGCTGTCATTATCATATTCGCCAATATCTCCATTATTATATTGCACATCAATGGTATCATCACTCTCCTCAATGGCGACGACTTTGAAGGTGAGATTGTTTTCTACGTCTTTGTACCATTGGTCGATGACGGGATCTGTTACGGTAGTCATGATTAACTCCTTGTTGTGTACATTTAGTGAACCCTCTTGCTTTATGCAAGAAAAATACAGCGGATGGTTTTTATAGTACCTATCCGTTTAGGCATTGATCCGCCTTGTTAAAGGGATATTATGCTTATGGTGCGTAGATTGCAAGACTGAGCCCCACAAGTTTTTTGGTCGCTATCTAAAGCCTTGTAATAGTAGATAATCTTTATAGGTAGGCTAATCCAGGTGGACATAACCACGGTGGCGAATTTAACAAGCGCGTATGCTTGAATATAAAAAAGAGAGGTAGTGATGGAGTTATCTGTATGGGAAAATGTTTTTCTGGGAGCTGTGGCGCTAGGTTTAATTTTTTGGATGCGACCGAGCATTAAATCTTCGCTGCAACAAAGTAAAGATGTTCCTTCAGATTGGTTAGGTGCGTTAATCCCTATTGCAGGGGTGGTGGTGTTTGTTATTTTTTTAATTACGATGGTTTGATATGACTGATTTTACAGATGAAGAGTTTGACGAGTTTCAAAGACATGCAGAGTATGACGAAGATGAGGAGCAAACTTGGGCGATTAGACCTAATAAGACGCAGCTAAAGCGTGATATTGCCGTTATACATGATATGTGTGAGGAAATCACTCAGTTGGCACCAGCGCAGATAGAAAAATTAAACCTTCCTGATGAGATAGTAAGTGCTATTACTAGCGCGGCTAAAATGCCTTTTAAAGCGGCGCGTAAACGGCAATTAAAGTTTATTACTGGGCAAATGCGTAAAGTTGATATTGAGCCTATTGAGGAAGCTCTCAATAAGATTAAAGCAAAAAGCGCGCATGCTACTCGCGAATTGCACCAGTTGGAGCATTGGCGAGAACGTTTATTATCTGATGATAAACAGGCGTTAACCGAGTTATTAGATAAATACCCAGGTGCTGATACACAGCAATTACGACAATTAATTCGTAATGCAAAAAAAGAAATTAGTCTTGAGAAGCCAGTTAAATCATCACGATTATTGTTTAAATATTTAAAAGATCTATTTGAAGGCGCACAAAACACTGAAGATGAACAAGACTTTGGTGATGATTCAAACTTTGAAGAAGACTAAAGTCAGGCGTGAATATATTTTGTTGGGATTATAAGTGATTTAAGGAATTGTAAGTGATGGTTGTTAAGAAATTTGTTCGTATATTTTTATACTTAGGGTTAATGCTTTGCTCGTTGCAAGCCTTTGCCGAAGCCGACAAGCGATATGTTTCTATTACGGATATTCTGGTGGAGGTGGCTGAGCTAAATCAGCAAACCTTTCTGAATGAAGATGAAACTAAATTAGCACAGCTTATTAAAAATAAAGATGCTTTGTTTAAGCGGCTAATGATGGTGATACGCGGTTCTTCTATTGATTATGATATTGAATCAATCAATAAATCGGAATTGCAAATGCTCAACTCGAAAATAAGGATAAATCGAGCGAGAGGCAATACGCTTGCTGTACAACGCGACCGGTTCAGTGTTGACTCTTACTTAGCTAGACGCGACATAGCTCAGTTTGTGGTTTTTTTGGTTGAGTCAAGTCGTACATTTCAATCCAAAGAGCAAATCATCAAGGAAGTAGAAAGCCGAATAGCACAGTTAAAGAAAAAGATAAACACGACAGTTGAGCCTCTGAAGGGTGAGGCTGAAATTTATCAAACGCTTACTAAGAACCATCAGGATTTAATGCGTATTTATGCAGTGTATTTGGATTTTTTGGATTATGTGAAAAATAACCCTGAAGAAGTTGTCTCCACTAGTTTTTTTAGCAATATTTCATTAATTTCTGCTATTTCTTACTTCAATAATATCGAGGTATTTACGAGTGTAAATTCTGTGATTGCACCTTTACGCATTGATATGGGGGGGCTTATTGTTTCCTTGTGTATATTCCTATTGACTATGATTACTTACCCTATTGTTTTTCAGGCAAGTAATCGTTTGATTGAACGCTTTATTTTAAATGATGGCAAAGTAGAAAATATGGAGCTTGTTTTTATAAGCTTACACAAGCCTCTTTTGTATTTGGTATTCTTTTTTGGTATTGATTTATCAATGAATGCTTTGCTTTATAAAACTGAATATAAAGCGGTTGTTGATCATTTTATTTATATTTTTTATCAAGGCCTTTGTGTTTATTTATTGTTTAATTTAATTGATAGTGTGGTTGCTGTCCAATTTGATCGGGCGGATAAAAGAAATAAGGAGTTAAGTCGAGAGTTGGTTTTGTTGATGACTAAGAGCTTGAAAGGTATTGTTATTTTACTTTCTTTAACGCTCATATTAAGTCATTTTGGTATTAATATTACCGCCATTCTTTCTACTTTAGGGATTGGTGGCTTGGCCTTTGCAATGGCTGCGAAAGATAGCTTGTCAAATTTCTTTGGTGGTTTAAATATCATGGTCGACCATATTTTTAAAATGGGCGACTGGATCAAAGTAGGCGATGTTGAAGGGACAGTAGTTGAAATCGGGCTGCGTAGTACCACAGTAAGAACCTTTGATAATGCCCTGATTACAATGCCTAATGCCATGGTTTCGACAGCCAGCGTTTTAAATTGGAATCGTCGCTCAGTCGGGCGGCGGATTAAAATGCATGTTGGGGTAACTTATGAGAGTAATATAAATGATATTCGTCAAGCCGTGGAGGATATTAAACAGATGCTTGAAGAGCACCCAGGTATTGCAAGTCCTAAAGAAGAACATACTTCAAGTAGAGCGCGTAATAAATTTTTAAAGCAGGAAGATTTACACGGCATTAAATCGACACAGCTCGTCTTCTTGGATCGCTACGGTGACTTTTCGATAGATATATTAATTTACTGTTTTTCGAAGACAGTAGATTGGGCAAAGTGGCTGGAAGTCAAAGAAGATGTACTATTTCAAATAGCAGATATTTTGCAAAAAAATAATTTATCTTTTGCTTATCCAACGAATGTGCAGATTAACAGGAATGAGGTATCTGAGGATGTTAATTTTGGTGGGATCTTGAGCGAGTAAAGCAGTTTAGCAGCGTTAAGCTAATCGTCATATTCAAGCCCGTATGAAGCTTTGAGGCTCGTAACAAAGTGGAATAAGGGAAACCGGAGTAATCGGATCCCCGTATCCCACTAGCGTTTCATACGGGCTTGAAAGAAGTTTATTTAAATTAATAAGACATGTCTCGTCTTAAATTGGCAGCCAAAAACGAGGAAGCCGAGCCATAATTTAATATCTAAATTTCAATAAGTTGGTGAATTATAGTCTATCGATCAAGTCTTGACCCTATTGATTCTGAAGAGTGAAAACTATAGGGATCAAGCTGGCTGACCCTAATGCCGCTACCAGTCACGCTAACTCCTTTTATATCAGCTGGTTGCATATTCATTTCTTGGCTTCGTCATTAGAGAATAACTCTTCGGTCTTCGCTTGATAACTCTGGGTTGGTTTGGCCT
>JAUVAA010000212.1 GCA_030591965.1 bacterium | reverse complement strand
GAGCTATTTATGCAGCGTTTAGACTATATTCATAACAATCCAGTTAAACGTGGTTATGTTGATTTGCCCGAGCATTGGCGTTATTCCAGTGCCCGAGCTTATATGGGCATGGAGTCTTTAGTACCTGTTGTTTTGTTGACTTAGCTGTTTCGTCAAGCTGGAGCTTGGGAACGAGAAATGGTTTCTTTAAAGAGACTCAGGTGGTAAATGTTATAGGAGCTTTAGAGGCAATTAATGCCAATAGCTATTTTGATAGTCGCGTTAATTGGGGTGATTCTGTTGTGTTTGAATAGAGATGAATACAGACAAAGCTAACGCCAATACAACGAAACTTTAAAGTAATTAAGGGGGGTTAGCCAAGAAAGCAAGAGCAAGCATTTTTCAGATGATGAAACCTGTATAAAAATTATTAAAACACGTTGGTCAGAAGGTTTCTAATGTGATGATTGTGGACATAACCATGCTTGGCTACTGCATTCCCATTCTATTTATGAATGTCAGCATCAATCTACGGTGACAGCTGGCATGACATTGCCATTAGTCCCCTGTCTTTTCTTTAAAGTCACATATATCTTCAATCACACAGCTTTGGCATCGTGGTTTACGTGCAATGCAAGTATATCGACCATGTAAAATCAGTAAATGATGCGCATCAAGCTTATGTTGTTTAGGTACCCATTTTTCTAAATTGGCTTCAACTTCTAATACATTCTTGCCTTTTGCTAAGCCCGTTCGGTTAGACACTCTAAATATATGGGTATCAACGGCAATAGTTGGTTGGCCGAATGCGGTATTTAACATGACATTAGCAGTTTTTCGGCCCACACCTGCAAGTGCTTCAAGTTCAGTTCTGGTTTGGGGAACAGTGCCGTTATGGATGTCTAATAAACGCTGACACAGTTTAATAATATTGGCGCCTTTGGTATTGAATAAACCAATGGTTTTTATATAGCCCTTCAAACCATTTAAGCCTAAATCTAAAATAGACTGAGGTGTGTTGGCAACGGGGAATAGTTTAGCGGTGGCTTTGTTAACGCCTTTGTCTGTTGCCTGGGCGGATAAAACAACCGCAATTAATAGCTCAAACGATGTTGAGTATTGCAGCTCTGTTTCAGGATTAGGAATAGCCTCGGCTAGGCGGTCAAAAAGAATGAGGCGTTTTTGTTTATTCATTAAATTGCTCTTCTTACTCTTGCTATGGCAAATATAGATGCTTATAATTAGACCTAATAAAAGACCACTTTAACGTACAGGTGATTGTATGACAACTAGAATACTTACCGAAGCCGCGACGAGTATTAGTGAGCTTAAGGCAAACCCGATGAAAGTTGCTTTAAGTGCTGAAGGAGAAGCTATCGCTGTGTTAAATAGGAATGAGACCGCTTTTTATTGTGTGCCTGCTGAGACCTATGAGTTTCTAATGGATCATGTAGAAGATTTAGAACTATTGGCTATTGCTGATGCACGTAAAAATGAAGAGAGTGTAAAGGTCAATATAGATGACTTATGAGCTTGAGTTCAAAAAGACTGCTTTAAAAGAATGGAATAAACTGGGTGCAACAATACAGGTACAGTTTAAGAAAAAATTAAGGGAAGTGCTTTTGAATCCACATAACTCTACAGCTAAACTTTCGGGAGCAAAAAACCTTTATAAAATAAAATTAAGGCAAGTTGGTTATAGATTAGTTTATGACGTTAATGATCACATCGTTATTGTTACGGTTATTTCCGTTGGAAAACGCGAGGGCAATGATGTTTATAAGAAAACTATGAAACGTATAAATTGAACAAAACTGTTTTCTAAGGAATGCGGATAAAAAGATTAGAAAAACTTTAGTGCAAGCGAGTTGTCGAAATTATTTTGTGCACGACCCTAAGTTCAAGACAACATGCTTTTCAAATGGGAAAGATTAGCCTTGCCACGTTGTTTGATTTCTTCAGGGTCTAGCTGTTTTTTATTAGACCATTCCAAATCTTCTTCAGGCAATTCATTTAAAAATCGGCTAGGCTCGCATTCACTTACCTCACCATATCGTTTTCGGTGTGTGCAATAACTTAAAGTACAGCTTTGTTGGGCGCGAGTAATACCTACATAAGCAAGTCGTCTTTCTTCTTCGATATTATCGGTTTCTATACTATTTTGATGGGGTAGTATGTTTTCTTCCAAACCAATTAAAAATACATGAGGAAACTCAAGACCTTTAGAAGCATGAAGTGTCATTAAGCTGACTTGGTCGCCTGCTTCTTCTTCCTGATTTCGTTCTAAAATATCCATTAGCAGAATTTTACTAATAATTTCAGAGAGTGATTTTTCGTGTTCTGTTTCTTTATCCGCAATGCGTTTTAGCCAGTCAATTAAGTCGGAGACATTTTTAACTTTACGCTCTGCCGCTGCTTGCGTTTTACTGTTTTCATCAATCCAGGCTTCATAATTAATTTGCTGGATAAAATGTTCAATGACCTTGAAGGTATCACCTTGTTCAATTTTGGATGCGGTATCAATAACCCAGCTTCCAAATTTGTTGAGCCGATGGATGGCTTTTTCCGATAAGGATTGCGTCAAGCCTAATTCAGAACAAGCGGCAAATAAACTAATATGACGTTCATTGGCATAAGCACCGAGTTTTTCTAAGGTAGTAGGGCCTATTTCTCGTCTAGGGGTATTGATAATGCGTAAAAAGGCGGCATCATCATCCTGATTAACAAATAAACGCAGATACGCCAGAATATCTTTAATTTCTGAATAAGCAAAAAACGAGGTGCTACCACTGATAAAGTAAGGCACATTGTTTTCTCTTAAGCTGCGTTCAAATAAACGCGACTGGTGATTACCTCGATATAAAATAGCGTAGTCAGAATAGTTGCCGCCATTTTTAAACTTATGATGAACTATTTCAGCAATAATCTGTGTCGCTTCAATGCGGTCATTCTTATGGCTAATCACTTTTAATGGATCACCAAAGCCAAGATTACTCCATAATTTTTTCTCAAAGGTATGTGGGTTATTAGCAATAAGATGATTGGCCACTTTTAATATGCGACCAGCAGAACGATAGTTTTGCTCCAGCTTAATCACTTTGAGGCGAGAGTAATCTTTTTCTAATTGCGCTAAATTTTCCGGTTGTGCACCACGCCAGGCATAAATAGATTGGTCGTCATCACCCACTACGGTAAACCGGCCTAAATTACCGGCTAATAAACGTACTAATTCATACTGGGTAATATTAGTATCCTGATATTCATCAACCAGTAAATAACGGATTCTATTTTGCCATTTTTCTAATACTTCAGGGTGTTGTTGAAATAATAAAACCGGTAATAAGATTAAATCATCAAAATCTATGGCATTGTAGGCTTTTAAATTTCGAGTAAAGTCAGCATACAGATGGGCAATAAGCTGCGTGTCATCCGTTGCTGTGCTGATGGCTTGTTCAGGGGTAATAAAGGCATTTTTCCAACTGCCGATTTGTTGGTTATAAAACTCAACCGCATCAATATCATAGTCAGTGGTGCTATGAGCAATCAGGTTGCGTAATAAAGTCAGTTTATCTTGTTCATCAAATAAGGTGAGTGCTGCTTTATAGCCCAGTGATTTATGTTCTTTACGTAGAATATCCAGTCCTAAAGAATGGAATGTAGAGACTCGCAAACCTCGGCTTTGCTTATCATCCAATAATTTACTGACTCGGTCTTTCATTTCTCGAGCTGCTTTATTGGTAAATGTTAAGGCGGCGATATTACGTGCAGGGGTGCCTTGCTGGACTAGGTAAGCAATTTTTTCAGTAATCACACGGGTTTTACCGCTACCTGCTCCAGCCAGTACTAATAATGGGTGGTCAATGGTTTTGACAGCTTCTTGCTGTTGTGGATTTAGCTTAGGCATGGTGTTAGAGGTGATGCTCTTAAAAAGTAGTCGTTTTGGGGCGAAGGCTTTAGCCTTCATGTGCAATGCATAAAAATCAGGCTGAAGACCTATGCCCATATGTGGGATGTTAGTGTTAAAGGCTTCTATCTAATTTTCTATAAGCTATCGCCTCACTTAAATGAGGAATTTCTATTTGTTCTGAATCGGCTAAATCAGCAATGCTGCGAGCAAGTTTTAAAATTCGATGATAGGCACGGTGTGATAAACCAAATTTATCCATCGCTTGCTCTAAAATTTGATGGCCTTGTTCTGATAAGGTACAAAACTGTTTAACCTCTGCAGCTGTTAATTCTGAATTAACTTTACCGCAACGTTTCATCGCTATTTTTCTGGCGGCAACAACGCGGGCTTTAATTTTCTGGCTGCTTTCTTCTCCACCTGGTGAACCTTTACGCAACACTTCATGTGAAACTCTAGGCACTTCAAGGTGCATATCAATTCTATCTAACAATGGGCCTGATATTTTTGCTCTATAGCGAGAAACCTGTTCCGCAGTACAATGGCAACGTCCTGAAGCAT